>CANRQG010000001.1 GCA_947632735.1 uncultured Bacilli bacterium
ATATTAGTTATAATTTTAAATTATATCTTTAGTAAATTATTTATTTTTAAAAAGAAAAAAGAAATATAAAAGGAGAAAATATGAATAAAAAAGGTTTTACCCTAATAGAATTACTTGCTAGTCTAGTAATATTAGGTATATTATCAACTATTGCTGTTTCATCAGTTTTAAGCGTTATTGAACGAAGTAGAAAAGAATTATATGTTGAAGATGCTAAAAAATTTGCTTCTCAAATTGAATATAATGTTCGTGCTAATAAATACAAACTTCAAAAGCCAACTAATGGTAACTGTATTGCTGTAAGTTTAAAATATATTGACTCTTCGGACTTTAAAAAGGCACCCGGAGGCGGTAAATATGACTTAACATCCTCTTTTGTTGTTTTAAAAAATCAAAACTATGAAGATAAATATTATATTCGCTTAGTTGAAAGATTAAAAAATACATCTGTAAGAGGAATAAGTATAGCTAATCTAGATGACTTAAAGAAAAGTAAAGGAGCAGATAAAGTCACTTCCTTAAATGGTGCAGAAGGTAAAGATTTATTTATCGTAGATGATAGTGTTGGTAGTAAAGCTAAAATACTCGCTCTTTTACCTGCTAACACCTGTAATAACTTAACCGTTTATTATGAATAGTTTTAAAAACTATTTTTTTTTCTAATAAATTATGTTATAGTAACTCTAAGTGGGGGAATAAGTATGAATAAGAAAAAAAGACTAACCGAAGAAGAGACCAAAGAAGCACAAGCATTATTAGAATTAATTGCGCAAGAAGACCTTAAAAGTATTCAAGAAAATTTTACATTAAATGATATTTTATTAGTAAGAAAATATATCTCTAGTAAAATAAAACATCTTTCTGTTATAAAGAAAATCTACTTTGCTGATGACGATTTTCTAAATTATAATAAATGTCGAGAAGAAATAATTAAACTAAAAAAGTATCATAAAATATTAGGCAGTTTAAAAGAAAACTTTACCTCTTCAATAGTTTCGCCAAAAGAGGCAATTAACGTTTCTAAGAAACAGCACGCTATTAATAATATTTTAATGTTAGACTTTAATTATTCTGATAAATCTAAAGCTTTGTTTAAAAAATATTTAAAAACTACTGATTATAGTCTTAAAATAGAAACATTGATTAAATTAAGAGAAATCTATATAAATGCAACTTATGAATTATATAAAGTAAAAAAAGCCGTTCTAGAGAAAAACTATAAATTAATTGCTAAAGAAAATGGCTTAGTAGGAAAATTAAAAGATAATAAAAAAGAATTTTACTACTTACTTGACCAAGAAAAATATCAAAAATCAAAAGAAGAAATTAATCTAATTAAAACAGAATATAAAAAATGTACAAGATACCTAGAAGAAATAGAAAAATTAGTTCTTTATGAAGAAAAAGAATATAATAGAACTATTCCTAAAAAATATCTCGAACTAGATGATGTTGATTATAATGAACTTATTACTCATAGTAACTGTGACCAAGAATTTGTTAAGAGACTAGAAAATCTTCGTGATGGAAAATATATAAGAAAATATGGCTTAGGACTAGAAAAATTTATTCCTAAAGAATTAATGAATTTATTTGCTAAGTTGGAGCAACTAGATGATGAATGTTTAAAAGAATATTCTAATTTAGGTAGAGATATCTTAAAAAATAAATTGCGAAATCTCAAAAAAGGCCAAAACTCTTATGATGATGTTGAAAGAGAATTTTTAAAAATGGTTATAAAAATGTTTGAAAAATTACCAAAAGAGCCCCCTTATGAAGAACAAAAAGACACAAGCATTTATTATGATATTATTGATGCCTTAACCTATAGTGACAATAATTTTTCCTATGTTGAAAAATTAATTCAAGAAAATGCTAACATAAAAAATGCTCGCAAAAATAACTATCATATAATCATAAACTTACTAGATAAATTTATTCTTAATTATAAACTAAAACTAGTAAATCAAAATTTAGGTTTTATTGACCCTAATTTTTATAAAGAAATTATTAAAGCTTTTTATAAAAATAAAGTAGAGTTAACTGAAGAAGAACAGAGAATAATCAATGAAAGACTAGATGATTTTCTAGACTATGTTAATAAAAAGAAATATGCTTCTGTAAAAACTATAAATCAAGATGTAGCTGAACTTAAAAATACTACTCTTCCTTATAGTGCTGAGCTAGATTCTGAAAAAATAGATCAAGAACTTAAATTCTTAGATTTTAATTTAGAAAGCATCGTCAAAAGTTATCTTCGTAAATATCCTCTCTATAAAGATGACTACGCTTCTAGTACCTTTATGATTGAAGGTATTGATAACTGTGCCTTTACTATTGATTACCAAGATAGTCAAAATATTTCCTTTAATATTCATCTTTTCGATACTAGTAAAATAATTCCCGAAGATAGCGAAATTATTAAAGGCGTTTTAAATGGAAAAGATTTACTTCCAAAGATGAAAAAAGGTCTTTATCCTACTATGAGTTTTACTTATCGTTTCCTTAATTATAAACATCTTTCCGATTTAAGATTTTCTCCAAGTGTTGTTTATGTTGATAAGATTTATACTAAAGAAGATTTAGATAATTACCGAGCTAATGAAGACTTAAAAAATATGTATATTTTTATAAATAATTTAAAAAATCCTGAAAATATTAATAATATCTATACGGTAGAAGGTCTAAAAGAAACAATATTTAAAGCCCTTTCTAATGATTTAAAAAGAGATTTTGTAAATTATAAAATCCCTTTTATCTATGAAAAAAGCTATGAAGAAGCACCAGACTTAATTAGATTAAATCATAATGCAATATGTGATAAATTAAGTAAAATTCCTAAAGATGAAGCTCATAAAATCTTTTCTATTCTCGATGAAGATATTGATAAATATTACGTTCCAAGTCCTAGTGAGGATACTGATATTGTCTTTGACACCAGTAGCTTTTTAGGTTACTATCTACTTAACACCTTAGGTAAAATTCAAAATAATAAATATGATATAGATAAAGAAAGTGAAAACCTAAAGACTTATCTAGAAAAATTAAATAGTAAAAGAGCTTATCTACCAACTAGTATTACTAAAAATAATGAAAATAAAATTAAAAGACTAGTTAGAAATTATAAGAAAAAATAATTTACTTTAAGAGGGTAATTTTCCGCCCCTCTTTTTTTATGATTTTTTCATCTTCCATCTTAGCAAGCTCTCTCATAAAATTACTTCTATCTATAGATAAATAGTCAGCAATAGCTTTGTAAGAAGTAGTTACCCGAAAAATATTGTCATTATTAATTCGCATCTTTAGAAAAAAGAGAATTTTTGCTCTAACAGTTCGCTTTGACAGTAATTCAATTTTTTCATTTAACTCTTTATTATCATTAATAAGTAAATCAAAAAGAGCTAAAACTAACTGATTATGAAAAGGACAATTCAAAGAGCAATTTTTTAAAATAGAATAATAATTTATAAAAGTAACCTCTGTAATATTACTATTGGAAACAACATAAATCTCATCTTCACTACCTGTATAGAATAAATTAGAAAAAATATCATTTTCCTTTAATTCTCTTAGCACAACTTTATTTCCATCCTCATCAAGCTTAATAATAGTAGCGCGACCATAATTTATAAAAACAATTTGTTTAAGACGATTATTCAAATTTAAAATCAATTCCTTACTGTAAAATGTTTTACTAGATGTATTTACACATTTAGACAAGTCTTTTTTTAAAGATAAATATCTCTCATTCTCGATTAAATCAACCATTTTCAAAACACCTCACTAAATATATTATATCAATTTTTATTTTTGTTGCAAATGCAACAGTAAAAAATATTAAAATAAGTTTAAAATGTAGTGCATAGGATAGGAGTAAAAATTATGAATAAAAAAGATGTAAAAAAAGAAAAAGATATAATGATAGTAAAAAGAAATGGCAACTTAGAAAAATTTGACCCTGAAAGAATTAAAAAAGCTATAACCGCATCAGCTGAACGAGTAATGGTCGACTTAACCGATGAAGCAATAGAAGATGTTGTAGAACGCGTAAGAAAATTACTATTGACACAGACAAGTAACCCAACAGTTGAACAAGTACATAGTTGTTGTGAAGCAGCCCTTGAACAAGTTAATCCACTTGCTGCTAAGAGTTATAGAGAATATAGAGACTATAAAAAAGATATAGTTCATATATTAGATAAAGTTTATAAAAAAGCTCAAGTTATTACTTATATAGGTGATAAAGAATGCGCTAATATGGATAGTGCCTTAGTAACGACACAAAGATGTTTAATTTATAATAGCTTAAATAAAGAATTATATAAAAAATTCTTCTTAACTCCTGCTGAAATAGAGGCTTGTAAAGATGGTTATATTTATATTCACGATATGAGTGCTAGACGTGATACAATGAACTGCTGTTTATTTGATATGGCTAATGTTTTAAAAGATGGTTTTGAAATGAGTAATATTTGGTATACGGAACCTAAAACATTGGGAACGGCTTTTAATGTTATGGGCGATGTTATCAACAATACAACAGCTATGCAATATGGTGGTTTTACTGTACCAGAAGTAGATTCAGTATTAAAAAAATATGCTAAAATGAGTTATGATAAATATTATGAAGAATATTTAGATATAAAGGGAAAAAAATATACTGAAGAAGCAAAAGAATATGCCTTAAAGAAAGTACAAAGAGAATGTGAACAAGGCTACCAAGGTATTGAATATAAACTTAATACTGTAAGTTCTAGTAGAGGAGATTATCCATTTGTTACTTTTACCTTTGGTGTTGATAAAGACCCTTTTGCTGTAATGATTAGTCAAACTATTTTAAATGTCCATAAAGAAGGGCAGGGTAAAAAAGGTTTTAAAAGACCAACATTATTCCCTAAACTAGTATTCTTATATGATAAAAAACTTCACGGAGAGGGTGGCAAGTTAAGAGATAGCTTCTTATGTGCAATTGAATGTAGTAAGAAAACAATGTATCCAGATTATTTATCTTTAACAGGAGAAGGTTATGTTCCAGAAATGTATAAAAAATATGGAAGAATTGTAAGCCCAATGGGATGTCGTGCTTTCCTTTCACCTTGGTATGAAAGAGGCGGAATGGAACCAGCCGATAAAGATGATAAGCCTGTTTTTATAGGAAGATTTAATATAGGAGCAATTTCTCTTCATTTACCAATGATACTTGCTAAAGCCCGTGAAGAGCAAAAAGATTTTTATGAAGTATTAGATTATTATCTAGAAATGATTAGAAAAATCCATATCCGTACTTACCGTTATTTAGCCAAGAGAAAAGCTTCTACTAATCCACTTTCTTATTGTCAGGGAGGCTTTTATGGTGGACATTTAAAACCAGAAGAAGCAATTGAACCAGTATTAAAATCATCTACAGCTTCCTTTGGAATTACAGCTTTAAATGAGCTTCAAGTTCTATATAATGGTAAGAGTATTGTTGAAGATGGTGCTTTTGCTTTAGAAGTTTTAAAATATATTAATGATAAAACGGCTGAGTTTAAGAAAGAAGATAATATTTTATATGCCATTTACGGAACACCAGCTGAAAATCTATGTGGCTTACAAATAAAGCAATTTAGAAAGAAATATGGTGTTGTTGAAGGAGTTAGCTCCAGAGAATATGTTTCAAACAGTTTTCATTGTGGTGTTTGGGAAGATATTACAGGAATTGAAAAGCAAGACTTAGAAGAAAGATTTTGGGAACTTTGTAAAGGCGGCCGGATTCAGTATGTTAGATATAATTTAAACTATAATACTAAAGCCCTACTTACTTATGTCGAAAGAGCTATGGAAAAAGGTTTCTATGAGGGTGTTAACTTATCACTTGCTTACTGTAATCATTGTGGGCACGAAGAGCTAGATATGGATGTATGTCCAAAATGTGGTAGTAGTGATTTAACAAAAATAGATAGAATGAATGGTTATTTATCTTATTCAAGAGTTCACGGCGATACTATGCTAAGTAATGCTAAGATGGTCGAAATATCCGAAAGGAAGTCTATGTAAAATGCGTTATCATAATATTACCAAAGCTGATATGCTTAATGGTGAGGGTCTAAGAGTAGTCCTTTGGTGTAGTGGTTGCTCTCACCATTGTATGGCTTGTCAAAATGCTATTACTTGGGATAAAAATGATGGCTTAAGCTTTGATGAAGAAGCTAAAAAAGAAATATTTAGTGAATTAGAAAAAGAATGGTGTAGTGGTCTTACATTATCAGGTGGTGACCCTCTCTTCCTAGAAAGTAGAGAAGAAATAGCTAAATTAGTTAAAGAAGTAAGAGCCAAGTTTCCTAATAAAAGTATTTGGTGCTATACAGGCTATACTTGGGAAGAATTATTAAAACAAGCTAAAACTGATAAAAATTTACAAACAATTTTAGATAACATCGATGTTTTACTTGATGGAGAATTTGTACTAAAATTAGCTTTAGAAAAACTACATTATGTAGGAAGTACTAATCAGTGTATAATTGATGTTAAGAAAAGTTTAAAAGAGAAAAAGAAGATTTTATATATAGATAATAGTAAAATTATAAAAGGAGAAGAAGTATGAGACAAAGAGGTTTTGAAGTAGTAAAAGGTTATGAAGATAAGAAAATAAATTTACCAGTAAGAAAAACAGCCCATTCAGCAGGCTATGACGTAGAAGCAGCAGAAGATATAGTAATTCCAAAATATTATCCCGGCATAAAGCCAACCTTAATACCAACAGGTTTAAAAGCTTACTGTTTAGATGATGAATGCTACTTATTGTTAAATAGAAGTAGTGGACCTAAAAAAGGCTTTGTTTTAGCTAATAGTGTTGGTTTAATTGATTCAGATTATTATGAAAATGAAGATAATGATGGCCACTTTTATTTCGCCTATTTTAATTGTAGCGATAAAGACATTGAAGTTAAAAAAGGTGACGTCATAGGTCAAGTCGTTTTTACAAAATTTTTAGTAGTAGATGAAGACAATGCTACTGGTATTAGAACTGGTGGTTTTGGTTCAACTGATAAGTAATTTTTAACAAAAAAGTAAAAAGTATTTTTTCACTTTTTTAAATTTTTAATAAAAATATTTTTTATAAAGCATTGAAAAATAAGGAAAATAATAAAAATAAAAAACCAAAAAATCAAAAAAATCAAAAATTTGATTTTTTATTTTTTTAATTTTTGTATAAAAATGTAAATTGTCGTAAATCGAACAAAAAAATTTTTTAGGCCTTTTCTTTATATATCAACAGATAGAAAAATTTTCTAAAAAAAAGCCAAAAAAACAGTATTGATTTTTAGAAAAATACCTCTTAAAATTGAATTAGAAAGTGAGAGGAAAGAGGTAAAAAATTATGGCAGAAGTAAGCGAAATTTTAGAAAATTTAGTAGTAATAAAAAGAAGTGGTAAAAAAGTTGATTTTGATGGTAAAAAAATTGCTTTAGCCATAAAAAAGGGTTTTGATAGTGTTGAAATAGATACTGATGAAGAAGAAAAAGAAAAAAAATACTCTAGTAAAGACGTTCAAAAAATATATCAAGCTGTTTTAAAAAGACTAGAAAAAGAAGCTAAAAACAAAGATAAAATTCAAATTGAAGAAATTCAAGATTTAATAGAAGAAGAATTATCTAGTAAAGGTTATGAAGATGTTCATAAAAGCTTCTCAGAATATCGAGATAGAAGAAATGCTTCTCGTCAATCATTCTTTGCTGATAAGAAAACTCATAAGTTTTTAAAATCACTTGAAAATTTAGGCTTAAAATCAGCTAATGAAGAAGATGCTAAAAGAGAAAATGCTAACATTGATGGTAACTCACCAATGGGAACTATGCTTCAATATGGAGCAACCGTTTCTAAAGAATTTGCTAAAGCCTATTTAATGAAACCTGAATTTGCAAAAATGCACGATGAAGGTACTATTCATATTCACGATATGGACTTTCTAGCAATGGGAACAACAACCTGTTGTCAAATAGATTTATCAAGATTATTTAAAAATGGTTTTGATACAGGACACGGCTTTGTTAGACCTCCACAAGATATTAGCACTTATGGTTCATTAGCCGCTATCGTAATTCAAGCTAATCAAAATGACCAACACGGTGGTCAAGCAATACCAGCTCTTGATTATTACTTAGCACCAGGAGTTCTAAAAACATTTAAAAAACAATTTAAACAGACAATTTATGATTTTCTAGATTTAGAAGGTTTTCTAGAATATGTTAACTTTGATAGATTTGTAAGAGAAGTAGATAAATTAGAAAGTATTGAATTCCCTATAGAAACACTTACTGATTATCAAAAAGCTTCAAGTAGAGTTCAAGAAGTATTTACTAAAGGTTATGAAAAAGCTTTACAAAAAACTGATAGAGCTACACAACAAGCAATGGAAGCCTTTATCCATAACTTAAATACTATGCATTCTAGAGCTGGAGCTCAAGTACCATTTTCATCAGTTAACTTTGGAACTGATACTTCACCTGAAGGAAGAATGGTAATTAAAAACTTCTTATTATCAGCAGATAGAGGTTTAGGAAAAGGTGAAACACCAATATTCCCAGTATCAATATTTAAAGTAAAAGAGGGAGTTAATTACAATAAAGAAGATAAGAACTATGACTTATTTAGATTAGCTTGTAAAGTTTCAGCAAAGAGGCTTTTCCCTAACTTTTCATTTATTGATGCTCCATTTAATCTTCAATATTATAAGCCTGGTAATCCTGCAACAGAAATTGCCTATATGGGTTGCCGTACAAGAGTAATTGGTGATGTAACAGCACCTGATAATGAAGTAGTTGTAGGTCGTGGAAATCTTTCTTGGACAACAATTAATTTACCTCGACTTGGTATCAAATATGGAATTGCTCTTAAAGAAAGAGAAAAAGCTGATATTAAAGGCTTTTATGAAGAACTTGATAATTTAATGGAGACAGTAAAAGACCAATTACTTGAAAGATTTGAAGTTCAATGCAATAAACGTTGTTACAACTTCCCATTCCTATTAGGACAGGGTGTATGGACTAATGGAGAAAAATTAAAACCTACAGATAGATTAAGAAAAGTTTGGAAACACGGTTCACTTTCTATTGGTTTTATCGGCTTAGCTGAATGTTTAAAAGCTTTAACTGGTAAACATCACGGTGAAAGTGAAGAAAGCCAAAAATTAGGTTTAGAAATTATTAAATTTATGCGTAAAAAATGTGATGAATTTGCAGAAAGATACCATTTAAACTTTGCTTGTCTAGCAACCCCAGCTGAGGGCTTATCTGGTAGATTTACTGCTATAGATAAAGCCATATATGGAAAGATTAAAGGTGTTACTGATAGAGAATATTATACTAACTCTTTCCACGTACCAGTATATTATCATATAAGTATTCACGATAAGCTATACAGAGAAGCTCCATATCACGCTCTAACGAATGGTGGACATATTTCTTACATAGAATTAGATGGTGATGCTGCTTCTAATGTTGATGCTTTTGAAAATGTTATTCATACAATGAAAAATGCTGGTATTGGCTATGGTGCCGTTAACCATCCAGTAGATAGAGACCCAGTATGTGGTTATGTTGGTGTCATAAATGATGTTTGTCCAGGATGTGGACGTAAGGAATTCGAAGGGGTTCCACTTGAAAAAGTAACTTCTATTGATAATAAATGTTGTGAATAGTTAATTATAAATAAAAAAAGATTTAAGGAGGAAATATTTATGGAAAAAATAATTGGAGAAGGACAAGGTTTTGAAAGAATTAGAAGAGTTACAGGTTATTTAGCAGGAGATGTTTCAAGATTCAATAATGGTAAAAGAGCTGAAGAAAGAGACCGTGTAAAACATAGCGGCTTAAATGAATTAAAAAAAGAAGACAAAAGCTGTGAAAATTAGATTAGCCGCTCAGTTGCAACCAGACTCAATTGTTGATGGCGAAGGCATAAGGACAGTTGTTTGGACCCAGGGTTGTCCACATAACTGTCCGGGTTGCCATAATCCAGGAACACACGACTTCAATGGTGGTGCTTTAGTAGATGTAGAAGATATAATTGCTGAACTTAAAACCATTCAAAATCAAGATGGAATAACTTTATCTGGAGGAGACCCAGTATGTCAAAGTGAAGCTTGTTCTGTAATTGCTAAAGCTGCTCATAATATGGGGTTAAACGTTTGGTGCTATACAGGCTACACCTATGAAAAGATGCTTCAAAATCCCGCACATCGTCAATTACTTGATAATATTGACGTCTTAGTGGATGGAAAGTTTATCTTAGCCGAGAAAAGCTATGATTTATACTTTAAAGGCTCTAGAAATCAAAGAATTATCGATGTTAAGAAAAGCTTAGAAGAAAATAAAGTAGTCTTAGTTGAAAAATATAAAGAAGAAAAAGATAACTCTAATCATTATGAAAAACCAAGTTATTTATTCGTATAGAAGTACTAAAACTTCTTTTTTTTGCTTATAAGGAATTTGCTTCATTGAAAAAATGTGTTACAATAGTGCTAAGAGGTGAGAAAAATTATGAAAAAAGATAAATATCCTATGGAAAAAGCTAAGATACTTCAAGACTTAGAATATGATTTAATTTGTGATTTTATTAGAATTAGAAAAGAAAAACATTTATCACAACAAAAACTTGCTGATATGGCTGGTGTAATAAGAGAAAAAATCACTAAAATTGAAAATAGGCTTAATTCTCCACAAATTAATTCATTAATCGAAATTCTTCAACCAATAGGCTATACTATTAAAATAGCTCCAATTAGAAAGAAAAAAGAAGAAAAAAAATAAAAAGCAGTTCAAACGAATCTGCTTTTTTTTACTCTGAAATAACGAAGTTATAAGTAACCCCATTGCAACTTGTTACCTCGCTGCCAAATGTTATACAGTTACTAGGCGAATTATCGTGACATCCTACAATTGAACCAGTACTCATACCAGTTTCCTTTTCCCCAACAATATTTACCTTAACACCTGGATAATTTTCCTCGAAGAACTTTTGATAAATAGACTTTGCTTTTTCAAAAGAAGCGCTACCACCTATCTCATTAAGTACATTATTTAATCTTCTATCAATTTTATCGGTCATTTTTACACAAGGCTTCTCTTCTTCTTTACTACTACCACTACTGCTACTAGAACCACTAGAACTACTACTAGAGCTACCAGAACTACCAGGATTCTTTCCCTTACTAATAGTAATCGTAATTGTCGTATTAGCTGATATTTCACTACCAGCACTAATTGATTGACTAATTACCGCATTCTCTTTAACAGAATTACTATACTTGTAAACAAACGAATACTTTAAACCTAACTTATCTAATTTTTCCTCTGCTTGACTCTTCGTAAGACCATCTAAAGCTGGTACCTTAACTGCCTCTCCATCCGAAATAGTAACAATAACAACATCATCATTCTTAATGACATCGCCTGTCTTATAAGAATAGCTTATTATTTCACCAATTTTAACAGTGCTACTAAATTCGTGCTTCTCTTCATATTTTATTTCATACTTATCAGCCCATTCTCTAAACTCCTCATAAGAATTAAACTTCGGCATTTTTAAATTGCCCTTAGAAATAACTATCTTAATCGTCTCACCCTGTTCTACTTTATCTCCCTTTTTGTAGTTAGCACTTATAACACTATTAGCTTTAACCTTTTCATCATACTTATCACTAAATTCTAATTTTAATCTATTTTCTATTATCCATTCAGTAATCTCACTTACCTTCATCTTCATTAAATCAGGTACTTCAATCTCCTTACCCTTACTAAAAGTAACCTTAACCTTTTCATCGTCGATTTTAACACTACTTCCCGGCTTTTTATCCTGCTTCATTGCCAAGTTTCTCTTAATTTTCTCTGAAAAATCTCGGTCAAACTCATAATTAAGATGATGCTGTTTCATATAAAACATAACTTCAAATTCCGTTTTATTTGTAAAATCAATTAACTTAACTTCTTCATAACCCAATTCTTCTCCATATGAGAATGTTATCTTTAACTCTTCATCCCTTTTCAAATTACCAGCTTTACTTTGCTCAATTACCGTATCAACGGCCTTATCTGATTCCACAAATTCTACAGAAACATTTGATAAATAATTTTTATTAACAAAATCTATAACCCTTTCAGTATCCCAAGAAACCATATTCGGAATTATAATCTCCTTACTAGGATTTGGTCCTTCACTAACAACAACAGTTAATTCCTTTACTTTCTTAAGACTAGTCCCAGCCTCAACATCTTGAGTAATTATTTCATACTCATCAACCATATCACTATACTCATATTCCTGCTTTAAAGTTATTTTATTTTTTTCTGCCCATTTCACTACCTCGGTCAAATTTTCATTAGAAAAATCCTTCATTCCCGTCTTAACCGTAGCCTCACTACCATTAAGACTTGTATAAATGCCTAAAGTAAAATAAAGACCTAATAATAAAGAAGCAAAAAATACTACTACCTTATTTCTACTCTTAAGTCCGATAGGAACAAAAAACAACGTAAATAGTATTATCAAAAGTAAACTACCTACATTTATAATATCTAACTCATCCTTATTTAAATATAAATGAAGTAAAAAGAAACCAACCCCTAAAAGTAAAACAAAACACAAGAAAAAGTTTACAAAAATACGACTTCCTTTTTTAGTCTCCATATGTTTATCCTCTTTAACATTATTTACTTCTTCTTTTATAACTTTATTCTTACCTGAAGACTTTTTTTCCACAAATTCTGTTGATAATTCATTTTCATCAAAAATATCTTTTTCTTTTTCCACCGGTTTATCTAACTCTTTTTCCTTAGAAACATCTTCTAAAGCTGCCTTTTTCTTTTTACCACTATTTTTCTTACTTCTATATTCCGTTTGTCTAACCACATCGGTATTTTTCTTTTTTGCCAACTTTAACACCTCCATTATTATTTAATTATATAATAAATAAAGAAAAATATAAATAATTACTCTCTGTGCCATTGTAAAAATATGTCTATTTACTTCGAAAAAAGCTAAGTATTCGAAAAAATTACTCCTGCTAAGCAAAAAATTAACTTTTCTAAAAATAAAACCCAACTTTATTTTACTAATAGTCTATCTTCTGTTATAATTAAATAAGAAAAAGAGAGAAAGAGGAATAGAAAAAATGGAAAATATAAAAAAAAATATAAATATTTTAGTTGCGAGCTTTTTACTTTTTCAGCCTCTGCTAGATTTAGTAACAGGTCTTAATATTCATATTCTTAATTTTCCTATCACTATAGGAATAATATTAAAATTTTTATTTATGCTTAGCTTAGCCTTAATTTGCTTAATCGTTTATAAAAAGAAAAAATTACTAATACCTTATACAATTATAGGTCTTTACTTTGTCTTTTTCCTTATTGGTAAAATAATCTATCCCACTAATTTATTTAAAGAAGCTCAAGAATTAATAAAAATCTTTTACTTTCCTATTATCTTGATTACTCTTTATTCTATAAAAGATGAAATTAAAATTAGTAAGATGACACTTTTTACTATGCTAATGACTTACTTAGTTTGCATCTTTATACCAACCATCTTCCACGCCGGTTATAAAACTTATGAAATAACTAAAGCTGGTACTTTAGGCTTTTACAATTCCGCAAATGAAATAAGTGGCATTATTTCTTTACTTACACCTATAATGTTTATTATTCTTTTAAAAAAGAAAAATATCTTTTCTTTATTAGGTTTAATTCTCTATCTAGCTGTTATTTTAATGATGGGAACCAAAACACCACTTTTAGTTCTTATAATAACGATATTCTTCTCCCTAATTTACTTATGGGTAAAAAGTATTCGTGAAAAGACTTATAAAATAATTGGTATTTCTCTTATTGTCTTAACCATTTTCTCCTTAGCTTTAGTCTTCATAGTTCCTAAAAGCAATTTTTATAAAAATATAAAAACTCACTTAGATTATCTAGAATTAGATAATGTCTTTGAAGTCTTTGAAGAAGAAAAATTTGTTGACCACTTTATTTTTAGTGAACGCCTTACTTTCTTAGCTAGAAAAAATAAAGTTTATGACAAAGCTCCATTATATCAAAAAATATTTGGAATAGGTGCTTATCAAAAAAATAAAAAATTAAAAATGATTGAAATGGATTATTTTGATATTTTATATTCTAATGGTTTAATTGGCTTCATAATCTTTTTCAGTATCTTCTTATATGTAATTATTAAAGTCTTAAGAAATAGCCTTAAAATCAATTATCAAAGTTATATGCTATACTTAAGCTTTGCCTTTATTATCCTGTTAAGCTTTTTTACAGGTCATATTATAACTGGACCATCAGTAAGTCTTTTATCCGCTATAATTATTCTTTCCCTAAATAAAAGAAAGAAAAAAGACCTACTATTTGCGGGTGTTAATCTAGAAATAGGGGGTATTGAAAAAGCCCAAATAAATTTATTAGACAATATTAATTATAAAAAATATAACGTTACTTTAGTCTTAGAAGAAAAAAAAGGCAAGCTCTTAAAAGACCTAAATAAAAATGTTACTCTAAGAGAAGTAAAAGTAAGTACTAATAATCATTTTTTAGTAAGAAAAATAGCCAATTATTTACGTAAATTAATTTTTGAAATCTATAGTTATCAAAATTATGATTTTAGTTGTTGTTACACAACATATAGCTATAGTTCTAACAAGTTAGCAAAAATATCTTCATCTAATAATGCCTTATATGTCCATAGTAATTATAAAGATGTCTATGATACTGATGAAGAAGTACAAGAATTTTTTGACTCAAGAAAAGTTGCCGACTTTAACCATATTATTTTTGTTTCCAATGAAGCAGCTACTTACTTTTTAAGTCTATATCCAAGTTTAAAAGATAAAGTAAAAGTCTTTAATAATTTTATTAATACTAAAAAAATAATCGAAGATAGCTTAAAAGAAATAAATCTTTCTCATCCTAAAGATAAAAAATTATTAGTATTTGTAGGTAGACTTGATGACTCATCAAAAAAATTAGCTCGAGCAATTAACTTAGTTAAACAATTAAATGATATTGAATTATGGATAATAGGCTCTGGTCCTGATGAAAATATGTATCAAGATTTAGTTAAAAAATTAAACTTAACAGAAAAAATTGCTTTTCTAGGTCCTAAGTCTAATCCTTATCCTTATATGAATGAAGCCGATTACTTACTTTTAACTTCTGATTATGAAGGTTTCCCAGTTGTTTACCTAGAGGGTATTACTTTAAAAAAGCCTTTCATTACTACAATTGATGTTAGTGATGAAGAAATAAATATCGGTAAAGATTATGCTTATATTATTCCTAAAGATGAAGACAAAATGGTTAAAGAAGTAAAAAAGATTTTAACTAAAAAGAAAAAAATTAAAGAAATTAATCTTGATAAAATTCAAAAGCAAAGAATAAAAAAACTAGAGCACATTTTTGATGAGGTGGTTTAATGCCTAAGTTTAGTATTATTATTCCTGTATATAATGTTGAAAAATATTTAAAAAGATGCCTAGAAAGCGTTAGACAACAAACTTTTTCTGATTTTGAAGTAATAATTATAAATGATGGTTCTACTGATAAAAGCCTTTCGGTAGCGAAAAAATATCCTTATCAAATAATAACTACGGAAAATAAAGGCTTATCAAGTGCCAGAAACTTAGGCATAAAAAAAGCTAAAGGAGATTATCTTCTATTTTTAGATAGTGATGATTTTTTAGAAAAAGATTTATTAAAAGAATTAAATAATAATCTTTTTGATAGTCCAGATATAGTAAGATTCCAAGTTCAAACAGTTACGGATACCAAAGAAAAAGTTAAGTATGAAGAAAAAGAGTTTCAAACAACTTCCGGAACCAAAGCTTTTAGTTTAATAGTTAGTAGCCACTTTGTAGAAAATGCTTGGTGTTATGCCTATAAAAGAGCTTACTTTTTAAAAGAAAAATTTAAATTTAAAGAAGGTACCCTTCACGAAGACTACGGTTTAATTCCTCTAGTCATAATAAAAGCAAACCGTGTAAAATCAATTTCTTACATCGGCTATAATTATTATGAGCGAACCGGAAGTATAATGAATAATAGTGATTACAAACGAACAAAGAAAAAAGTAGAAGACTTTTATAATCACTATCTTTATCTAGAAAAAGAAATTAATAAGACTAACTTAGATAGTACTATATTTAAAAGTTTTATCGCTAACAGCTTAATCTTAAAAATTTGTGAGTTAAAAAAAGAAGACTACCAAATCTATAGAAAAAAGCTTGTGAAAGATAAAGTCTATTCTAATATTTTAAAAGATACAATTCCAAGAAAAATTAAATATTTCTTTTTAAAGATTAGTCCAAAGATATATTATAAATTATTTAAATAGCGGGTGTTGGTATGAAGTTAAAAAAAGAAAAAATCTCATTAGTTATACCGTGTTATAACGAGGAAGAATCTCTTCCTATTCTTTACAAAGAACTTAATAAGTTAGCAAAAGAAATGAACTATGTCAATTTTGAATTTTTATTTATTGATGATGGTAGTAAAGATAATACTCTAAAAACTATAAAAAATTTTTCCAAGAAAGATAATAGAGTAGAGTTTATTTCTTTTTCTAGAAACTTTGGCAAAGAAGCTGGGATATATGCTGGACTTGAAAAGTCAACGGGTGATTTTGTTGCCGTAATAGATGCTGATTTGCAAGACCCACCCCAAATGCTTAAAGAAATGTATAAAACAATAAAAGAAGAAAACTATGAATGTGTTGCCTTATATACTAAATCTCATAAGGACTACTCATTATTAAGAAAATTCTTTACAAAATGTTGGTATATTTTAATTGGAAAAATGTCTTCTACCAAACAAGTTTCTGGGGCTAGAGATTTTCGTTTAATGAAAAGAAAAATGGTAGAAGCTATTTTACAAATGCCAGAATATAATCGTTATTCCAAAGGTATCTTTAGCTTTGTCGGTTTTAATACTAAATGGATAAGCTTTGAAACCGGAAAAAGAGCTGCTGGTAAATCAAAGTTTAGCTTTTTCAAATTATTTAAATATGCTCTAGAAGGAATTTTAGCCTTCTCAACTAAACCTTTAGTTCTTTCCGCTTTAATAGGTCTATTTTTCTGTTTCATAGCTTTTATTGCTATTATTGTAATTATTTGTAAGACTTTAATTTATGGTGACCCTGTTAGTGGCTGGCCATCACTTGCCTGTATAATTATTTTTGTAAGTGGCATCCAACTTTTCTTCTTTGGAATTATGGGTATGTATTTATCTAAAATTTATTTAGAAGTGAAAAAAAGACCTTTATATATAATTAATGAAGAAAGTAAAAAAAGAAGGTAATATTTATGCAAAAAAATGATATAAGTATAATTGTTCCAATTTATAATGCTGAAAAAACTATCGAAAGATGTTTAAATTCTTTACTATCTCAAACAAAAAAAGAACTAGAATTTATTCTTATAAATGATGGTTCAACTGATGAAACAGAAAAAATAATTAAAAACTTTTCTGATAAAAGAATAAAATATTTTAAAAATAAAAATCAGGGAATAGGTAAGAGTAGAAATTTTGGCTTAGCACAAGCAACTGGTAAATATATATTATTCGTTGATAGTGATGATTATATTGCTAAAGATATGTGTGAAAAATTATTTGAAAAATGTGAAAATAATAATCTAGATATTTGTATATGCGATTATTACAAAGAATTTGAAGATGGTTCTAAAGAAAAAGTTTTCTTAGGAGACTTTTCTATTTCTTCTTTAAAAGAAAATCCTGATATTATAACTGAGCATTTAAATCCCTGGGCTAAACTATATAATAGAAAAATGCTAATAGATAATAAAATTAAGTTTGTTGAAAACTTAAAATACGAAGATGCTCCTTTTGTAATTGAAGCTTTTTGTTGTGCTAAAAGAATAGGCAAAGTAAATGAATTTTTAAGCTATTATCTGGTTCATAATAATAGTGAAACAACAATAAGAGATGAAAGATGCTTTGATATATTAAAAATAGTTGCTAAAATAAGAAAGTATACTAAAGATAAAACTTATCTAAAAGAAAAAATAGATAAATTAACAGTTAGAATTATTACTAATTATACTATTCAACAAAGAATGCAAACTGATAAAAAATTAGCTCGAAAATTTATTGATGAAGCATTTACTTATTTAAAAAAAGAAATTCCTAACTATAAAAATAATAAATATTATGAAAATAGAGGCTTCTTACGAAGAAGTATTGAAAAAAACAAAACATTAACACAAATTTATTGTAGTTTATATAGATAAAATATGATAAAATAAAAGACGATGTAGAATTAATGTAGTATGAGGTGAATGATGTGTTTTTAGTCTCAATTGATATAGAATATAGATATAACATAATAAATAAAATAAAAAAATCTAATAAAAATATTAAAACATCTATTTTTACAATTGATAATATCAATTACTATAATTATAAAAAATATGATTACGTTATTACTCAGTATAATCCAAAATTAATTGACTATTTTCTTAAACTTGGTAAAAAGATAGTTATATGTTCTTTTGATGAAGAATTAATAAAAGAAGAATACAGAAATAATTCTAAAATATTTATATGTAACACTAAAAAAGAAGTAATCGATTTTGTTTTAACTGAATACACTGCGAATAATTATCAAAATAATAAAGTATATAAATGTCTAAAAGCCTTTATATATCTAGCAATATTTCTCGTTTTTGCTTTTTTCCTTTATAAAAGACTCTATGTCTGTAAAGGAGCGCCTACTAGTAAAAAAGTCTCAAATGAAATAGATTTAAAAAAAGAAAATTATGTCTTTTTGGGTGATTCAATAACTGATTATTATAATTTAGATAAATACTATGGTGACCTACCTGTTGTTAATAGCGGAATAAGTGGTAACGAATATCACGATTTATTAGATAACTTGGACCAACGAGTTTTCAAATATAACCCAACTAAAGTCTTCATTTTAATAGGTACAAACGATATTGCTTATACAGATGTTAGTAATGAAGAATTAACCGATAAGATTATCGAAATTTGTGATAAAATTCAAGAAGAAAGGTCTAAAACAGAAATATATGTTGAGTCAATTTATCCTGTAAATAAAAATATGGATAATAATGGTATGGTTTCTAAAAGAACTAATTCCCGAATAAGAAAAGTAAACAAACTATTAGAAGAAAAAGTTAAAGAAAATAATTATAAATATATAGATATGTATGATATCTTAAAAGATTCTGAAGGTAATCTAAACCCAAGATACACTTATGATGGCTTGCATATTTCAGAAGATGGTTATAAAGAAATAACTAAAGAAATAAAAAAGATAATATATAATGGTAGCGAAGGAAAGGAATGTTAACTATGAAAGAAACAGCTATTTTATATATAGTTATTCCCTGCTACAATGAAGAAGAAGTTTTACAAGAAACAACAAAACAATTAAGACAAAAACTTAAGTCCTTAATTGATAAAAAAATAATCTCTTCAAAAAGTAAAGTTATGTATGTCGATGACGGCTCAAAAGATAATACTTGGAATATTATAAAAACAATTGCTAGAGAAGAAAAAAATTTTACCGGTATCAGCTTATCTAAAAATAAAGGTCAACAAAATGCTTTACTAGCAGGCCTAATGACAGCAAGAACATATGCTGATGTCGTTATAAGTATGGATGCTGATTTGCAAGATGATATTAATACTATCGATGAAATGTTAGAAAAATATAAAGCTGGCAATGACATCGTTTATGCCGTAAGAAATAAAAGAACAAAAGATAGTTTCTTTAAAAGAACTAGTGCCCAATTTTTCTATAAGTTTATGAATTTTTTAGGTGCTGAATGCATTTATAATCACGCTGATTATCGACTAACTTCTAAAAGAGTCTTAGATGAGTTATCAAAATTTAAAGAAACTAATCTATTTCTAAGAGGCATATTTCCCTCAATTGGTTTTAAAACCGCTATTGTCTATTATGAAAGAAAAAAAAGATATGCCGGTAAATCTAAGTATTCTTTAAAGAAAATGTTTAATTTTGCTTGGGAGGGAATAACTTCCTTTAGTATCAAGCCACTAAGATTTATTTGTGTCTTAGGCTTTCTAATTTTATTTACAAGTCTAGGCATAATAATTTATTCCATTATTAGAAAAATAACTGGTAATACAGTTGATGGCTGGACTTTTTTATCTATATCTATCTGGTTTATCGGAAGCTTACAGATGATAAGTATTGGTATTATAGGTGAATATATCGGTAAAATATATAGCGAGACCAAACAAAGACCACGATACATCATATTAGAAAATTTAGAGGATAAAGAAAATTAGTAGCTAAACTATGGAAAAATATTAGAAAATTAGATATAATTAGTAAAGAAAGTAGGTTAACTATGGAAAAAAATATAGCAATTAAAGTAACAAATGTTTCTAAAACATTTAAGCTTTACTATGATAAAGCTCATACCTTAAAAGAAAAAATCCTTTTTTTCTCCAAAAAAAATAAAAGTAAAAATGATATTTTAGAAGTCTTAAAAAATATAAATTTAACAATAGAAAAAGGTGAAAGTGTTGCCTTAATAGGAACAAATGGTAGTGGCAAATCAACACTTTTAAAATTAATGACAAAAATTATCTATCCAAACAAAGGTAAAATTACAACTAATGGTAAATTAACTTCTTTGCTTGAACTTGGAGCTGGCTTTCACGACGACTTTACAGGAAGAGAAAATATCTATTTTAATGCTTCGATTTTCGGTTTAACCAAAGAAGAAATAGATGCTAAAATCGATGAAATAATTAGTTTTTCAGAATTAGGAGAGTTCATTGATAATCCTGTTAGAACTTACTCATCAGGAATGTATATGCGACTTGCTTTTTCTGTTGCGATTAATGTTCAAGCCGAAATACTTCTTATCGATGAAATATTAGCAGTTGGTGACCAGCACTTCCAAGATAAATGCTTTAATAAATTAAAAGAATTAAAAGCATCAGGCAAAACTATCGTAATAGTAACGCATAATATGAATCAAGTTAAAATGTTTTGTGATAGGGCAGTTTGGCTATATAAAGGTGAAATCAGAAAAGATGGCAATGTAGAAGATGTTTTGAACGAATATTTGAAAGTATGTGGGTGATTAGATGAATATTTTTAAAGAATTATACAATTATCGAGAGTTATTAAAAACAAATATCAAAAAAGAAATACGAGGTAAGTATAAAGGCTCTTGGCTTGGTGTTTTATGGACTTTTCTAAATCCTTTACTAATGCTTGCTGTATATGCCTTTGTTTTTCCCTATATTTTAAGAGTCAATGTTGAAAACTATACCATCTTTATGATTGTCGCCTTAATACCTTGGAACTTTTTCACCGTAGCAATTCAATCGGGTACAGGCTGTGTTGTTGCTAATGGTAACATTTTAAAGAAAGTTTATTTTCCAAGAGAAATAATACCTATATCTATAACTACTAGTCAATTAATTAACTTTTTAATTACGTGTATTATTATGTTTATTTTTATCTTATTTAGTGGGGTAGGTTTTTCTATTCATTTATTGTTATTACCTGTCCTTATATTAATACAATATATTATCACCTTAGCTTTTACTTTCATCCTATCAGCAATAACCGTTTTTGTTCACGATGTTGACCACTTCGTTAGTGTCTTTTTAACACTAGGATTTTATGCTACACCAATTGTTTATCAAGCTAGTATGTTGCCCCAAAAATTTCAATGGGCTATGAAAGTTAATCCTATGGCAGAATTAGTTGAAGCTTATAGAGATATTCTTTATTATCACGAGTTTCCTAACTTCCACTTATTAATTGTATGGGGAATTTTAAGTGTCATTTTCCTAGTATTAGGTTATGCTATATTTAAAAAATTGGAAAAATCATTTGTCGAAGAACTATAAAAAGCAAACAAAGAGATAGCGAGGTAATTTATGCAAAAAAATAATGATATCCTTATTTCAGTAATTATACCAGTATATAATACAGCTAAGTATTTAAAAAAATGTCTAGATTCAGTATATGCCGCAATAGATGAAAACTGCGAAGTAATTATCATAAATGATGGCTCAACTGATAATTCAGAAAAAACAATAAAACAATATTTGAAAACTCTATCAAACAAAAAGTATAAAGAAAACACTATTTATTTATATAAAGAAAATAAAGGCTTGTCAGATACTAAAAACGTAGGAATAAAAAAGGCTAGAGGAAAATTTATCAGTGTTGTTGATTCCGATGATAGAATAAATAAATATTTTTATAGAGATGCTAGAGAATACTTAAATGACTATGATGTAATTATCTATGACTTATATACTGATTATGAAGATGATCCAAAATTTAATCACATTATTAGAGCGGCCAGAGAAGATCTTATTTATTCTGAAAGATCAAAATTTATTCACGGAGCAATGCAAGGGTCTTCGTGTAACAAAATTATAAAAAAAGATTTATATAAATATGAGTTTCCTGTTGGAAAACAATATGAAGATGTAGCTGTAACCCCTTTTATTCTTATGGAAGCAAAAAAGATAAGGTATATTCCTAATCCATATTACATTTATCTACAGCGTAAAAATTCTATTGTTTCAAGTAATAAACTTGATGAAGCCTATTTTAAAATTTGTGCCAACATAAATGATGTATTTACTACTAATAAATTAAAATATCAAAATTATCAAGAATTAATCTATGAATTTTACTTACTAAGAATAATTGATATGCTTGACTATTCCTTAAGAAAGAAAAAAGGTAAAGTAAAAGAAATAATTACTGATTATATTAAAGATAATAAATATGTCATAAATGAAGTTTATAATAGCCTTAAAGATGAAAGTGACTTTCCAGATATTTTGACTAAAAATCAAAAAAGATTTGAATTAGAATTATTTAAAGCTTTACATAATGATGACGTAAAAAGAAGTATAAAATTACTAAAAAGAAGAAGATTTGTAAACTACTTTAGAACTGTTTTTGGCTCTTTTAAAAATCTAATTAAAGTTATATTTGGAGGTGCTTATGGTGAATAATAAGAAATATATCCACTACTGTTGGTTTGGTGGAAATAAAATGCCTAGAAAATTTAAAAAGTATATAAAAACTTGGAAGAAATATCTACCTGACTATGAAATAATGGAATGGAATGAGAAAAATTTTGATATTAATTTTTGTGACTTTGTAAAAAAAGCTTATGATAATAAAAAATGGGCTTTCGTTTCTGATGTTACTAGACTTTATGCCTTATATAACTATGGTGGAATATATTTTGATACTGATATTGAAGTTACTAAAAAATTTGATGATATTCTAGAAAATGAAATATGGTTAGGTAGAGAAACTAACGAGTATCTAGCAACAGCTATGATAGGAGCTAAGGAAGCTAAAAATAAGCACATTAAAAATCTTTTAGATGTTTATAAAAAAGCAAAATTTAATGCCGACGATTTATATAGTATAACTAGTCCAAAAGTTTTAACAAATTATTTTGCCAAATTAGGTTTAAAAAACTCCTCAGAAAATCAAGTACTAAAAGATGATATTCACATATATGCTAGAGACTATTTTAATCCTAAAAGTTATGATGGACTAGATGAACAATTTAGTGAGAATACTTGTATGATTCATCATTTCGATGGTTCTTGGACTTCTCTAGATGAAAAAATTGCCATTTGGTTTGTTAGGCACCATTTAGGCTCTTTAGCTAAACCAACTTTTAAAATATTTGCTTTCGCTAGAAAAGTAAAAGCAAAAATAATAAAGAAATAATTTAAAGACGGGTGATATTATTTGAAAAAATATAATATACTTTTTGCTAGCCATCCAGATTATTCTGGTAATTCCAAAGCTTTATATGAATATATGAAAGCTAATTTTCCTGAGTCCAATTTGTATTGGGTTATCTATGATGATAGTAACTACGATTTACTAAAGAAAAACAATGTTGAATGCTACGTTTACGGTAGTGCTGAATTTACAAAATTGTTTGAGACAATTGATATTGTCTTCTTTACTCACGATGAATTAATTGATATGAAAAGACCTAATCAAGTATTTATATTTCTACTCCACGGCTGTGCAGGAAAAAAATTCGGCTATCTTTTAGAAAAAGAGCAAAGAGCTCCTCAAGACGAGAAGTTCTTAGAATTAATGAAAAACAATATTGATTATGTTATGAGTCCTTCTGAGCTATGGAATATTTTATTACACTATGGTTTTGATATAGCTTATGAAAAAATTATTCAAAAAGGTATGCCACGAATTGATTATATTCATTCTACTGATGGTAAAGCAAATTTAAAAAAATGTGGTATAGATGTTTATTCATACGATAAAGTTTTTATGTATTTACCAACTTTTAGAAATGGTTTAGGAAGAGAAAATGATGGCTATTTTTCAGATAATATTTTAAATATAGATAAATATGAAGAAGATAAATTAGAACAATTTTTAGAAGATAATAACTATCTTTTCATTGTAAAATATCACCCTTATGAAACCAATAAAAAAGATATAACTAATTTTAAAAACATCGTTGTTTTAGATGATTCTATTATGACTAAAAACTTAATAACATTAACAGAAATTATCAATGGTGTTGATTTAATAGTTACCGATTATTCTTCTGCCTTTAGCGAATTTTTAATTTTAGATAGACCTGTTTGCTTTTTACAAAATGATATTAAGATGTTTAAGAAAAATAGAGGAATAACTTTTGACAATGTTAAATTTTGGAGTCCTGGACCTTTTATAAAGAATTTTAATGATTTTAAAATAGAAACAAAGAAATTAATAGAAGATAAAAGTTATTATCAAGAAGAAAGACAAAACTATGTCAACATTAATTTTTCAACCAACACTAAAAACTGCTCATCAGATATTGTTGATTACCTATTTAAGAAAAAAAATATTGATAAGGTAATGACTAAGAAAAGAGATGTTGTTGACTCTAAGTTATTACAGTTATATGATGAAAATTTAAAATTAAAAAATATCATTGAAAAGAATGAATGGAATAGACTACAGGAAGAAAATAAAATGCTTGATAGTGAATTAAGAGATTTAAAAGATAGAGTATATAAAAGTGAAACTAAATTAAAAGAAATATACTCATATAGATTATGGAAAGTATTTGAAAAAATTCAAAAAATTATCCATCGATAATACTTAAAGTAAGTGTGGTTAAAAGTATTTTTACAAAATCCTAAAGAATATGTTATTTCTTATTTATATACTACAATTGGTTATTGGGATATGAATAAATCTGCTTTTTTCGTCTACACTCAAGGCCAGGTCTAGAAAAAAGAGATAAAGGCTATAAGTAAGATAATAATTAATGGGGGATGTTATGAAAAGTTTACAAAAATATCTAAAAAATACAAAAATATTAAATATCTTAATGGCTCTAATATGCTATATTTCTATATGCTCATTAGGGATACTTAAAGCCTATGATACAATATCTTGGCTCATTTTAGTCATTCTAATTTTACTATTTTCTAAAACTAATTTAGAAAACAAAGTTATGAAAAAAGAAATTATAATCTTATCTATTATTTTTTCCTTTATAACAGTGTTTGGTAATGTCGTAAATAATTCAATATATAATATTGATAGCAGTGTCTTTAGAGAGTTTTTTCACCTTACCAATGTTGTCCATTTAATAGGTGCTTTTAATTTAATATTTGTTGTTTTAACAAATTTATTACCAAAATTATATAATTATTCAGCTACTACTAAGAAAAGTATCTTTAA
This sequence comes from uncultured Bacilli bacterium, assembly GCA_947632735.1. GTDB lineage: Bacteria > Bacillota_I > Bacilli_A > RF39 > UBA660 > CANRGD01. Next base: position 25,768 of record CANRQG010000001.1, read on the forward strand.
AAATAATAAAATAATTTTTATTAGTTGTCTTCTCATAATGCTTCTTTGCTGGCTTCCATATTTTTTAAGCTTTTATCCTGGCAACTTATCACCTGATTCTATAACTGAGTTAACTACTGTTATAAATAATTTTACAAACGCATCAGACCATCATCCAATAATTCATATGATTTTTATTGCCATACCATATAAATTAATGTTTTCACTTACAAAGAATATGATAATAAGTATTGCTTTTTCAACCATTATCCAAATGCTAGTAATGGCTTCTATCTTTTCCTCATTAATTGTCTTTTTACATAATAGAAAAGTAAAAGATAAGCTACTAATATTTATACTTATTTATTATGCTATACTTCCTGTTTTTGGCTATTATAGTGTTGTAATGTGGAAAGATGTAATTTTCTCTGGACTAGTATTATTACTTATAATGGAATTAATTAAAATAATAGAAAAAGATAATAAAAATAATCTTCATTTTCATCAGCTAATACCTTTTATTATTGTTTCAATTCTTTGCATCTTTTTTAGAAGTAACGCTATTTATATGTACTTCTTACTAGTCATTTTTACTTTTATTTTTATGAAAAAACATATAAAGATATTTATAGGAGCTTTTTGTATCGTTTTCTCAGTATATTATATTATAAAAGGACCAGTATTTAATGCTTTAAATATTACTAAGTCATCCTCATCTGAATATATAGCTATACCAATGCAACAAATTGGTAGAATGGCTTATAAAAAAGTTAATTTTACAAATAAAGAGAAGAAAAAATTAGAAAAAATAATGAGCATTGAAGACTTGGCTAAAGCTTATAACCCAATAACATCTGATGGTATTAAATTCAATAGCAATTATAACGCCAAAGCCTTTGACGAGAATAAAGGAAAATACTTTAAGTTATGGCTAAATCTAGTCAAAAAACATCCAAGTATTGCGGTTGAAGCTTATCTTATTAGTACACTAGGATATTGGTATCCAGGCGTTTCTTATAATAGTGTCTGCTTTGGTATTGTTGAAGATAATATTTATGGTCTAAAAAATCGCCCAAAATTGGGAAATGATGTTTTAAATGTTTTATATAAATTAGAAAGTAGAGATACCCCAATTTTAAATATAGAGTGGAGTATAGGACTTTGCTTTTGGCTAATTCTCATTTTCTCCCTTTTAGCTTGTAAAAAAATTGATAAGAAATCTTTATACTTATATGTTCCTATTTTTGGTCTATGGTTAACAATGATGGTTGCGGCTCCAGTATATGCTGAATTTAGATATGTATATAGTGCCTTTATCTGCCTACCACTATTTATGGTAATACCATATCTTAATCTAAAAAAATATGATATAATGAAAACAAGGAGTTAGAAGATGAAAAAAGAAGATAAGAAAATAGCGGTTTTGATACCGTGCTATAATGAAGCAAAGACAATAGAAAAAGTCGTAAAAGATTATAAAAAGGTTTTACCTGAAGCCGATATTTATGTCTACGATAATAATAGCACAGACGGTACTGATGAAATTGCTAAAAAAGTCGGTGCAATTGTTAGATATGAGTACAGACAGGGAAAAGGTAATGTAATAAGAAGTATGTTTAAAGACATTGATGCTGATTGTTACCTTATGATAGATGGTGATGATACTTATCCTAAAGAAAATGCTAGAGAAATGTGTGAGCTTGTTCTAAATAAAGGTGCCGATATGGTAATAGGTGATAGATTATCTTCTACTTATTTTACAGAAAATAAAAGACTATTTCATAATATGGGAAATAAAGTTGTTAGAACATTAATCAATTCACTATTTAAAGGTCATATAAATGATATTATGACCGGCTACAGAGCCTTTAGTTATGAATTTGTTAAAACCTTTCCAATATTATCTAAAGGTTTTGAAATAGAAAATGAAATGACTATCCACGCTCTTGACAAAAATATGCATATTGAAGAAATACCTGTTCAGTACAGAGATAGACCGTCAGGGTCAGAGTCAAAATTAAATACTTATAGTGATGGTTTTAAAGTTTTAAAAACTATTGCCAGATTATTCAAAGAATATAAACCAATGATATTCTTTGGAATAATAAGTTTATTATTTTTTATAATATCAATATGTTTTGGTGTACCTGTCTTTCACGATTATTTTAAAACAGGTATAGTCGAAAGATTTCCTACTTTAATTTTTGCGGGTTTTATGTTAATGGTTTCCCTAATAACTTTATCCTGTGGAATTATCCTAGAAGTAGTCGCAAAAAAACATCGTCAATTGTTTGAATTAGTATTAGTTAATACAAAACGAAAAGAAGATTAAAAAAACTTGGTTCATAACTTCCAAGTTTTTTTTCTCTTCATTAGAAATTAGCGACATAATTAGAAATTCTCTGCGAAAGTTTTTGATATGCTTTTGTTTTGGTAACCACTTTAGCAAGTACTTGCCTAATATACTCAACAATTGCGGATAATATAAAGACTACTATAGAAAAACAAAACATCTCTGGAATAACACTTATATTCCCAGCAATAGGTAATCTATTAAATATGTATTGAACTAAAAAGTTGTTTTCGTGAACTAGATATATTCCAAATGTTAAAGAACTAACTTTATTTATAAATTTACTCTTAAAATTAAATGTTTCAAATAATAGTAGATATAGTATGCTTTCTATTATTATTACTGGTGAAATATAATCAATTAACTTTAAACCGAATAGATACCTTATATAGTCTAATATTTCTAAATTAGAAGTAGAAAAGTAATCAGATATAATTTTAGGTATAATGGACATAAATAAAGAGAAAATAAATAAGACTATAATAATAAATTGATATTTATTTTTAGAATAGCGTTTAAAATGATAATTATCTTTTAACTTATATTTACCAAAGTATGCTCCGATAATATAAAGCATAACGAAAGTTTGAATAGTATAACCATTATTAACTAACGTTTGATTTAAAGTTACCGTTGGAACAACTGATAACATAATAAATAGTAAAATAGCTAGATACTTATGCTGTTTTTGACTTAAAACTTGTATTAATTTGTTTAAAAAAGGTGACAGCAAATATAAAAATAAATACATATTTATAAACCAATAAAATTCGCCGTGACCATAATTAAAATTAAAGGGTTGAAAGAAAAATAACATTTCCGTTATAGAAATTTTTGCCATACCAGTTGCTCCAAAAATAATAGCGTATAATAATTTATAAAACCACGTTATTAATATTAATGATATAACTTTTTTAACTTTAAATTTTTTATTGTACTGAAAGTACCCGGATACTAAAACAAACGAGTTTACGTGTATTGACATAATTATATAGATAAAATGTATAAAAGTATTTAAACTACCCGTTGTTTTATTTAATAAACTACCGTGAAAAATAAAGTGCCACATTATAATCAAAAACATTGACACAATACGCATTAATTCAAAATTAGAGTTTCTCTCAAGTTTTTTTTCTTTCATAAATATCCCCCTGAATGATTATGACTTTATATAAGTATAACATAATTTTAAAAATTAACAAAGAAATTATCTTTTTTTCTTGACTAGTATTTTTATAAAAAAATGTTTATAATAGAAATGAAAAGAAAAAACAAGAGGTGATTAATATGCGCAAATGTGTAATAATTATGAACCCAGCTAGTGGCAAAAAAAGAAAAGTTAATAATTATAAAGACTTTTATGACATTTTACGAAAGTATGGCTATGATGCAGAAATAATTTATACTAAAGCCAAAAATGACGCTACTAGAATTATTAAAGAACTAGATGATGATATCGATTTAGTAATTAGTGCTGGTGGTGATGGCACACTAAATGAAATAGTAACAGGTAATTCAAGCCGTCTAAAAAAATTATTATTAGCTGATTTACCTATGGGAACTACAAATGATGTTGGAAAAATGTATGGCTTAAATAAAAGTGTTTATCAAAATCTAGAAAAAATTTTAAAAGGTCGTCCAAAAGATATTGATGTTTGTTATATAAATAATACACCTTTTATTTATGTTGCTTGTTTAGGTGACTACATTGATATGGCTTATAATACCCCACGTGAACTAAAAAAGAAATACGGTAAGGTAGCCTATATTATGTATGGTTTAAAGCAACTACGAAATAAAATTAATTGCTATGATGTAAGATATAAAGTAGATGGACAAACCTATGAGGGAAAATATTCCTTTATCTTTATAACAAATTCCTCAAGAGTAGCCGGAGTACCAGATATTTATTATGACATAAAGCTTGATGATAATATGTTTGAAGTTGCCTTAGCAGATGTTAAGACTAAAAAGGATATGTTAAAAATGCTTGTCCTAGTTAATACAATGGATGTTAAAGATATTCCAGGAATTACTTACTACCAAACTGCTAATTTTGAAATTGAATTTTTAACAGGTCCAAAAACCTCTTGGTGTATTGACGGTGAAGAGTATAGGACAACAACCAAAAAGTTTCGTTTTAAAGTAAAGCAAAATATGAAAATGCTTATGCCAAAAGAAAGAATAAAAAAATTATTTCGCTATGAAGATTAAAAATATGAAAATTTTAAAAAATTCATATTTTTTTAATTTAAAAGCAAATTTTTTGATAATAATATAGTAAAGAAAAAAATATTAAGGTGGTGGTGTATGAATTCACAATTTTTAACTTCTAAATATGATATCGTTTTTAAAACTATTTTTTGTGATGAAGATAATCATTTTTTAATGACGAAGCTTCTTGAAGATATTTTAAAGATTAAAGTCAAAACAATAACGTTTTTAAATAAAGAGTTAGAAGTAAAGTTTCTTAAAGAAAGGCGTAAGATAGTTGACTCTCTAGTATTAGTTAATGATAAACTTTATGTTCAATTGGAAGTAAATTCTTCTATGGGAAAAGAAATATATTCAAGAAATTTTTGCTTTTTTTCTAATATAATCTCAACTAAGACAGTAAAAGCTGAAAATTATAGTTTAGACGAAGAGTTTATTCATATTGATTTAAGTTATCGTCTAGGTAAAAAAAGAAAAGTAATAGAAGAGTATAAAGTAAGAAATAAAGAAGCTATGAGAAATTATGTAGAGAATGTAAAATTAATAGAAATAAATATGGACAAAATTTTAAACATTTGGTATACTAAAGATGAAAAACAAATAGAGAAGTATAAATATTTAATAATGTTATGCTTGAATAGAAAGAATTTAGAAAAACTAAGTAATAAATATAAAGGAGATAAGTATATAATGAAATATCAAGAAAAAGTTACAAAATTAAATGAGAATGAACAATTTAGAAGATTAGTAAGTTATGAAGAAGACTTTAAGTTTCGAGAAAATACAGCTTACATAAATGGCGAGAAAAAGGGCCAGAAAAAGGGCATTAAACAGGGAATAGAAAAAGTTGCCCAAAATATGTTAAAAGATGGCTGTAGTGTTTCCTCAGTTGCGAAGTATACTAACTTATCAGAAAAAACTATCTCTGAGTTGCAATATTCTAAGTAATTTGATTTGTTAAAAAGGAAAAAAACACTTATAATAATACTAGGAGTTGATTTAAAGTGAATTTTTTAGAAATTAGTGAAAAAGAGTATCAAGCATTTTGGGAAAATCATCCTCTAAAAACCTTTTTGTCCGCAATAGAAATAAGTAAATTGCGTGAAAAAAGTCATTGGGAAACCTACTATGTTGGCGTCAAAAACAAAAATAAACTAATTGCCGCTACAATGCTTTTTGGTAGAAAAAGTCATTTTAATAGATATGAATTTTACTCACCAAGAGGCTACTTACTTGATTTTAATGATTTAAACTTAGTGACTTTTTTTACTGAAGAATTAAAAAAATATCTAAAAAAGAAAAAAGCCTATGTCTTTAGAGTTGACCCCTATCTAATTTATAAAGAAAGAGATATCGACGGTAATATAGTTGAAAATGGCATTGATAATTCTAAAGTAGTTGACCACCTAGAAAAAATAGGCTTTAAGAAAGTTCCAACTAAAGAAATGGAACAAGTAGGCTGGATGTTTTCTTTAGACTTAGCTGGCAAAACAGAAGAAGAAATTTTAAAAGAAATGAAACCTAATACTAGAAATACTATCCGTAAAACTGAAAAAATAGGTATTACCATTAAAGAATTAAAATACAACGAATTACCTAGATTTCAAAATATTATGGAAGAAACAGGTAAAAGAAAAGACTTTGCAGTAAGAAAGTTAGACTATTTTCAAACAATGTATGAACTTTTTCATAAAAAGGGTGAAGTTAAATATTACATAACAGAATTAGATTTAAAAAAATATCAAACTAATTTGCAAAAAGAAAAACAAGAAAAAGAAGAAAAACTACTTAGTTTAAGTGATGCTAAATACAATGATGGTCAAAAGAAAAACCTGAATCAAGAAATAGCTTCTTTAGAAAAAAGAATAAGAGAAGCTAATGAGATTAGAAAGAAAACTAACCAAGATGTAATCACTTTATCTGGCTCAATGTTTATGTTGATAAAACCAGAAGTAATTTACTTATCAAGTGGTAACTATGAAGAATATATGAATTATAATTCCCAATATTTAATTCAATGGGAATTAATAAAGTATGGTATAAAGAATGGCTTTAAAAAACATAATTTTTATGGAATACCAGCTAATATAAATGAACACCCTAAAGATTATGGCATTTATGAATTTAAAAGAGGCTTTAACGGCTATGTAGAAGAATTAATTGGTGAATTTGCTTTACCTATTTCTTGGCATTACAATTTATTTAAAATAATTCATAAAATAAAAAAATGAAAAGATGGTAACTATGAAAATAATCACAATATGCGGTAGTATGCGATATACCAAGGAAATGCTTTCCGTAGCGGAAAAAATAGAACTCGAAGGAAATGTCGTTTTATTACCTTTATATAATTCTTTTCAAAAGAAAAAAATCTATACTAAAGCTCAATATAAAGTATTAGAAGCCGTTCATAAAGAAAGAATTAAATTAGCCGAAACCATACTTGTCGTAAATATTGATAATTACATTGGTGAAAGTACCAACAAAGAAATAGAATTTGCTAAAAAATTAGGAAAAGAAATCATTTATTATACAGATTTAGAAAAATAATTTCTTTTTTTCTTGACATAAATTCTTCTATAATATAATATGAATATATGAACAATTATTCATATTATATGGATGCTAGTCTGAAAAATTGTTTTTATGACTATAGTACCTAAAGAGAGGAAAGTGTGATTATAATGAAAATGCATAGTAAAGAACTGCTATATGGTTTAAGTGAATTTTATAAAATATTTGGTGACGAAACAAGATTACGTATCTTAGATGTTTTACTTAATAAGCCCTTATGTGTAAATGAAATAAGTGAAGCCCTAGATGTTTCCCAATCAGCTATTTCCCATCAATTAAAGAATTTGCGTTCATCAAACCTAGTTAAAACCGAAAAAATAGGTAAAAATGTTTATTATGCAATAAGTGATGAACATATAAAAGTAATTTTAAAGTATGGATTAGAACATATTTCTGAGGTGATGTAGGATGTTAAGAATATTTAATTTTACTTTTTATAAAATTTTATTAAGTCTAACACTATTTATCATATCTTTCTTTTTACCTAGTTATCTAAAAATAATTAGTTTAGTTTTATCATACATAATAATTAGTTATGAAATATATATAGAAGCTTATTCAAATTTAAAAAAGAAAGAATTATTTGATGAAAACTTTTTAATGATAATCGCAACGCTTGGAGCCTTTATAATAAAAAGCTATGAAGAAGCTGTTATGGTAATGTTTCTCTTCGAAGTAGGTGAGTACTTAGCTGATTTAGCAATTAGTAAGAGTAAAAAATCACTCCTTAATTTACTAAATTTAAAAAAAGATACAATTACTAGAATAAATAATGGTAAAGAAGAAGTAATTCCTTTAAAAGAAGCTCAGATAAAAGATATCTTTATCGTAAAACCCGGAGAAAGAATAGCTCTAGATGGCAAAGTAGTAGAAGGAAACAGCTTCATCGATACATCTAGCTTAACCGGAGAGACAACCCCTAAAAGAGTTGCCGAAAATGACTTTGTCCTAAGTGGCTCTATCAATGAAACATCCCTTCTTAAAATAGAGGCAACCACCACCTCCCAAACCTCAACCGCAGCTAGAATAATGAAACTATTAGAAGAAGTAGACGAAACCAAAAGTAAAACAGAAACATTGCTGACAAAGTTTTCTAAAATTTATACACCTGTAATAGTTTCCTTAGCCTTAATAATTGGCCTTGTTTTCTCCGTTATAACTCACGACTATAATACTTGGATATATCGTGCCCTAGTCTTTTTAGTCACAGCTTGTCCATGTGCCTTAGTTATCTCAATACCATTAGCTTATTTTTGTGGTATCGGAACTGCTAGTAGGAAAGGCATTATCATTAAAGGTAGTAAAGAGCTCGATAATTTGAATGCCATTTCTTATTTATTTCTTGATAAAACAGGTACCCTTACTAAAGGAAATTTTCAAGTAACCAAAGTAAAAACCAAAGACCTTTCCAAACAAGAACTATTAGAGTATGCTGCCTCAGCCGAAAAAAATTCTATCCACCCCATCGCGGTAGCCATAAAAAATTATAATAAAGAAAAAACCTTTTCCATAAAGAACTTTACAGAAATAAGCGGTGAAGGTATCTCTTGTACTATTAAAAATAAAAGTATTTTAGTAGGTAATAAAAAGCTAATGGAAAGTAGAAAAATAAAAGTAGAAGATATAAATGAAGTAGGAACCATTATCTATGTAGCTATTGATAATAAATATGAAGGCTATATCATTATCTCTGATGAAATAAAAAAATCAGCTTTACATATTGCCGAATTAAAGAACTACTTTAAAGATATAATCATCTTATCTGGTGATAAAAAAGAGTCAGTTAAAAGTGTTGCTGAAAAACTCCAAATAACTACTTACTATGGCGAATTACTTCCCGAAGATAAACTAAATTATCTTAAAAAATATCAGAAAAAAGCTCCCTGTATGTTTGTTGGTGACGGTATTAACGATGCTCTAGTTATGAAAGCAAGCACCGTCAGTGTCTCTATGGGGATTAAGGGAAGTGATGCTTCCATTGAAACAAGTGATATTGTCCTTATGAATGATGATTTAAGAACCCTACAAGTAGCGCTCAATATTGCTAAAAACACTAAGAAAAAAGTTATTCAAAATATCATTTTTTCTCTAAGTGTAAAATTCATTGTTCTATTATTAGCCTTTTTAGGAATAAGCACAATTTGGATGGCTGTTTTTGCTGATGTCGGTGTAACATTCTTAGTTATAATTAATGTGCTATTTCTATTTATAAAGAATTATTAATTGTTATATACTATAAATAGGAGGTATTTATGAAGAAAAAGATTTTCCTTACTTTACTAATAATACTCATTATACTATTAGTTATTTTCACGGGCTTTAAACTTTTTAAAAATTGGCAAATAAAAAATGCCGTTATCAAAGTAGACCTCCAAGATAATCTAAATATTGAAGTTTATTCAAAAATAAAACTTTCAGACTTAATAAAAAATATCAATGGTAAACTAGAAAAAAATATTACTATTCCAACAACTAAACTAGGAGACCAAGAAATAACCTTTAATTATACCAATGAAGATAATATAAAAGTTCCTTACACTTTTAGTATCAAAGTAGTAGATACAACTAAACCAATTATTAGTATGCCAAGCTCTTTAACTTTAACAGTTGGGGATGATACTGACTTAGCTAAAGAACTCTTTTGTGGTGATAACTACGATGATAATCCCAAGTGCACTATTGAAGGAGAATATAATACTGAAATTGCTGGAAGTTATCCCGTTACCTTTAAAGCCGAAGATAGTAGCGCCAATATAACTTCTTACGACTTTACAGTATATGTAAAAGAAAAAGAACAAAACACCACTCCTAGTGAACCACAAGAACCAGCGACAACTTCCTTTCAAGACATAATTAATGAATATAAAACTGCAAAAACAAAAATAGGTATCGACGTTTCTCATTGGCAGGGAGATATCGACTTTTCTGCCGTAAAAGAGGCCGGAGTAGAATTTGCCTTCATTCGCGTAGGAACAGCTAAAGGCATTAAAGGAAAATACTATCTAGATGACAAATTTAAAAGAAATATCACAGGTTTTAATAAAGAAAAAATCCCTGTAGGTGTCTACTTTTATTCTTATGCTGACAGTAAAGAAGCCGCTATAAAAGAGGCTAAATGGGTAATTAAACAAATAAAAAAATATGATATAGACCTTCCTGTAGTCTTTGATTGGGAAAACTGGAGCATCTACCAAGAATTTAATTTAAGCTTTTATCATCTAACAGAAATGGCTAACGCCTTTATCAAAACAATTGAAGCATCTGGCTATAATGCCACCCTCTATAGCAGCAAAAACTATCTAGAAAACATTTGGTATGATATAAATCATCCTGTGTGGTTGGCACATTACACCAAAGAAACTAATTATGCCGGTAGTTACAAGTATTGGCAAATGTGTAATAACGGAAAAGTCTCAGGAATTGCCGATAACTTAGTAGATATAGATATAATGTACTAATACTTTAAAACCTTTACTACCAAATTCCCGCTCTTGGTCCTTTTCAAAATACCACTATACTTAAATTTACCATATCCTTTTATACTGAAAACATCATTTTCCTTAAGCCTATATGCTGAAATTTTGCATAAATCATAATTTACAAGAACTTCCTTATTCTTAAATAGTTTCTCAATTTGGCTACGACTAGTATGTATAATACTAGAAATTACCGTATCAATTCTTTCACTAGAGACAATAACTTCTAAAGGAATAAAATCTCTCTCATAATCTTTTAATAAAGCTAAGTCTCTTTCAACTAGTTTGATAGATACATTGCCCACTCTTAAGAAATTACTCTCAAAATAATTTTGCATTAATTTTAACAAATACACATAATACTTATCATTTATAATTAAAATATCTCCAAACATCTCTTTAGAAATATTAAGCGCAAAAATACTTCCTAAAATTGCCTGATGCCTAAGAGGTGTTTTTGAAACTATCTCGTAGAGAACAACCTCTGGTTCCTTATCCACGTAAAAAATATTTTTTTCACTATCTTTATACGGATAATAGACTTTATAATTATCCTTTTTTAGCTTACCTCTTAAAATTCTTTGCTCCCTCTCATCAAGAAAATAAGTACTTAGGCCTCTTCTAAGTCTCTCGAGATATTTTTCCATTACAAACATAACTATTCCTCTTTCACATAATAGTATAACTAAATTTAACCAAAAGAAAAAGACTAATGTCTCTATAAAAACTTTTTTAGTTTCTCAACAGCCTTCTCCTGCATTCCAATATATTCCTCTATTAAAGCAACAATTCTTTTATCAGCTTCCTTATTATTAAGAAGTTTTCTACCTTCAATTATGCCCATATTTGTTCCCTGTAATAATAATTCCGCTAACTTCGATGTTGAACTATCTGTAATCGTCTTCATTTGTACCGTATACCAGGTCATAACTTTATTAGCTTTTGAAGTCTCGTGCGGCTCCTTAGAACTATAATCAGGATAAATCTCCTCAATTTTCTCAGAAATTTTCCTATACTCATCATATTGCTTTTCCAAAATATCTCGAAATACCTTTTCATCAACCTTTTCAGTAACACATTTAATAGCGTCCATTCCCATAAAACAGCCCTTACTTAGTTCATCCAAGACATCAGCATTTTTTGTAATTTTCATAAAATTCCTCCCTTAATAGTCTTTGTCAAATAAAGAAAACTATACCAACTTTTTCAAATAAAAAACACTAACTAAATTAGTGCCACTTTATAATTCTTTTCTAATAATATTCTCAATATTTAAAACTTCATTGTCTTTATTTACAAAGTTTATTTCAAAGCCACATTCTTTAGCGATATTAACTAAAGTCTTAAAATCAGGTTCTCTATATCCTGTCTCATAACCACTTATCGTTGTATTAGAAATATTACATCTCTTAGCTAATTCCAGTTGTGAAAGACCAGCCATTTTTCTCATCGTTTTAATAAACTTACTTATCATATCATCACCTGAAAACATTTTCGCATAATGCGTAATATTTTTCTTGACTTTTCGCAAATCGCGTATTAATATCTAATTAGGTATGCTAAACGCGTAATAGCAGTGATGGGGTGGTCTAATGAAAAATAGTAAGATATATCTAATAATTTTTGTTAGTATGCTTTTGGGTATATTAATATCCATAAACTTTTCCTATGCTTTAGCTGAAAGTCTTATTGATAGTAAAAATGTTTATTATGAAGATAACTCTAGTTTAGGCTTTACCAATGTCCAAGATGCGATAGACGGTACTTGTCTAAAGTTTGACAATGCGCTTTCTAATTTAAAACAAGAACTAATAAACCAAACATATCCTATTGGAAGTATTTATATCAGTACAACGCTTAAAACTATAGAAGAAGTGAACAGTAAAATAGGAGGCGAATGGGAGGTTTATGCCAAAGGACAAACTTTGGTTGGAATAGATACAAATCAAAAGGAGTTTAATAGCGTTGAAAAAATAGGAGGAGAAAAGACTCATACCCTAACAATAGAAGAGATGCCAAGCCATACTCATATTCAAAATGCTCATAGTCATATTGTTATGCAAGACTTAACAGGTGGAGCTGTAGGTTTATATCCTGGCAGTATGCAAGAAGATAGCTTGATTATTAAGCCTGAATCTTGGCAAATTGGTCTACGTTCTCAGACTCTAATCACAGGAAACACAACCGCCACCAACCAAACAACCGGTGGCAGTAAAGAACATAATAACCTTCAACCCTACATTGTTGTTTATATGTATAAAAGAATAAAATAACTAGAAAGTAGCTAACACTTTCTTTTTTTTTAAAATATGTTATAATTTAATTGATAAAAGAGGGTGTTTAAAAAATGCTAAAGTTTGATTTTTTCACTTATACCAAAAATTACATTACTAAGAATGATTTAGCTGACTTACTTGATAAAAAAACAGAGATTTTACAAAAGTTTAATACTAGTAATATGATAGGGTGGACTAAATATCCTAGTAATGAAACAATTGAAAAATTAATTGAAACTAGTAATAAAATAAAAGCTAGCTCCAATTGTCTAGTCGTACTAGGAATTGGCGGCTCCTTTCTAGGAAGTTATGCTTTTCATAATGCCTTTAAAAAATATTTTAATGACTCTAGTTTTGAAATAATATATGCAGGGACTAATCTTTCAAGTAATTATTTAAATGATTTAATAGACTATATAAAAAATAAAGAAATTACTCTAAATGTCATTAGTAAAAGTGGTACCACCTTAGAAGTGATGTTAGCGTATAAAGTCTTAAAAAATCTTTTAGAAGAAAAATATTCTAAAGAAGAAGCTCAAAAAAGAATTTTCATAACTACTAGTGAAGATAATGACTTATCTAAAGAAGTAGAAGAAGAAAATCTCTTTCTAATACCTGATGATATTGGAGGTCGTTATTCTTTTATAACTCCAGCTCATCTTTTACCATTATCTCTAAATTACGATATAAGAAACATCCTCGATGCTTACTTTGAAGGACTAACCTTAATTGATGAAGCTTATACTTATGCCTGCATTAGACATCTTCTCTTTAAAAAAGGCTTTTATGTTGAAAATTTTTCAATTTATGAAGAAAGTCTTTCTGCTTTTACTGAATGGCTAAAACAATTATTTGCGGAAACTGAAGGTAAAAACTCTAAAGGCATTTTACCAATATCCACTATAAATACTAGAGATTTACATTCTCTAGGCCAATTCATTCAAGATGGAAATAAAATTCTCTTTGAAACCTTTATCAAAATAGCTAAATCTTCTTCCTTAACCATAAATAATAAAGAGTTACATATAATTAATAACATAGTAGAAGATTCTGTTATAAAAGCTCATAGTAAAGGTAATGTTGCCTGTAACATTATTGAATTAGATTACCTATCTCAAGAAAACATTGCTAAATTATTAGCTTTCTTTGAACTAAGCGCTGCCTATAGTGCTTACTTATTTGAAGTAGAGCCCTTTAATCAACCAGGTGTTGAAATCTATAAAAAAGAAGTTAAAGAAAATCTAAACTAATTACTTCTAAAAATTATCTAAAAAGGAAATGCTTATGAAAAAAAATCTTAAAATAACTATTAGTATCTTTATATTTTGCTTTATTTTAATCCTTATTTTTGTTATGTCTAATAAAAGTAAAAATTTTGATAATATGATTTATAACTTTATAATCTCTTTTCGTTCTCCTTTTTTAGATAACTACTTTAAATTTATTACTCGTTTTGGTAATACCAATACCATAATAATTATCCTTCTTCTTTTTATCCTTCTTTTTAGAGATAAAAAAAGCTTTCTTTTAACTATAAGTACTACTTCTTGTGTAATAGTAAACTCCCTAGTAAAACAGCTTATTAGAAGAAAGCGCCCTAATATTTTACGCTTAATAAAACAGGGTGGTTATTCCTTTCCAAGCGGTCACGCTATGATATCTATTTGTCTGTATGGTTACTTACTATACTTAGTTAATAAAAATATTAAAAACAAAATAGTTCGTCTTCTTTCAAATATCTTCTTAATAATACTCATCTTTTCTTTAGGAATTAGTAGAATTTATGTCGGTGTCCATTTCGCGACCGATGTAATTGCCGGCTATTTACTAGGCCTAGTTATATTACTAGTAGTAATTAATTATCCTAATAAATCTAAGGAGCTAAGATATGTTAAAAATAATAGTAACTAATTTTGAAAATCTAATTAATGAAGAAGAAGCTATTTCTACTAATACGATGCTTTTAATAGATAACTTAAGAAGAAAAAACTACCATCTTTTAGTCACAACCCATCGTGATTTTAGAGATGTCCTTTCCTATAATAAATCATATCCATTTATAGATTATATTATTTCCTTATCAGGCTCCATTATTTTTGATGTCAATAAAAATAAAATTATTAGTAAGAAAAATATCTCTTCTAAAGAGCTAAAACAAATAGAAAAATTATTTCCTAAAAAAGACTTAGAACTATCTTCTTATGAAGACAAAATCTATCAAATAAAAATAAAAAACACTTCTCTTTTAGCTAATCTAGAAACTCTTACTGCCATCAATATTGATAGAGATTTATTTCTTACTTCTAATAAAATAAATATGAGGCAAGCTTTAGAAAAGATAATTCAAAATAAAAAATATTCTCTATCCGTAATTGCTTATGACATAGCTGACTATAGTTTATTTCCCCTTAGCTCTGAAAATTATATTTTAAAAAAAGCTGATAAAAATCTAAAAAAATTGCTAAAAAGAGAAAAAAATTATATTATAGAAGAAAATATTGAAGAAATTCTTTCTAAGTTTCTTTAATCAACTAGGAGGCCTTTTATGGGTGATAAGAAAAAAATATTCATAATCATAATCTCAATACTAATAATCATTCTAATTACTTATTTTAGTTACACAAATAAGAAAGAATTAGCTAAAGGTACTAAAGATATTGATTGGATAAGTGAAAACGTTGAATTAGTTAAAGATAAATCATTAGGAAAAAATATCTACAAAGTCTATAAAAATAGTGATATATCTATTTATAATTTAAAATATCAAAAAGTTATTACTAAAAAAATTAAAGCTTTATTTCAAAATAGTAAAGATGAAATTTTAATTATTTATAACCCATATGGGACTAATTCCTTAAGTGTTAATGTCTTATTTAAAGATAACTCTTTTGAACAACTAAAGTATGAAATAACTTCTAAAAGTCAAACTTTTTCTAGAAAAATAACTTCTAAGAATAAAAATAATATGTATGAGCTTATCGGTCTATATCCTGGCGAAAGTAATAAAATAAAATTAACTATTAAAGAAGATTCTAAAACCAAAGCATATGACTTTAAAATAGATTTAGAAGATATTGAAATAAACGCAACTAAGAAATTACAAGTAGAAAATGGAAGTAGTACTACTAAACAAAATTCTGACTTTTTCATTATGCTAGGTAATGAAACAGACTATCAAAATTACATAGCTTTATACGATAATAACGGTATTATTAGAAGTGAAATTCCTATCAAAGAAAAAACTGCTAAAGACTTAATAATAAAAGATAAATATATGTACTTTAATATATCTAAAACCGAAATAATCAAATTAAGTAATACGGGAGAAATAACTAATATCTATAAAACTTCTAAATATCGAATAGAAAGTAATTATCAAATTTATAATGATGACTTATACTTTTTCGCAACAGATATAACTAAAAATACCGAGAAAAATATTTTATTAAAAATTAATACAAATACTAACGAAGTAACTGAAGTTTTATCCTTAGATAAAATCTTTGAAGAATACATTCCACTATGTGCTAAAGAAGAAAATAAACCCCTTGATTACTTAAATATTAATTCCTTTACCATAATAGATAATAACCTTTTTATAAGTAGTAAAGAAACATCTTCAATTATAAAAATAAATAACATTTTTGAAGAACCACAAATAGAGTATATTATTAGTAATGACTTATTTTGGCAAGAAACACCTTTTAATAACTTAGTCTTAACGAAAAAAAATGACTTTAAAATTCACGTTGGTCAAAATAGTTTTCAAATTCTAAAAAGTGATGAGAAAAGTATTTATTACGTAGTCCTTTTAGATAGTAATTATGGTAATTCACCTACTAGAAAAGACTTTGATTATAGTACTATTGATATTAAAAATACTAATTCTTATCAAGGTGATAATTCTTACTACTATGTTTATAAAGTTGATGAAACAAATAAAGACTTTGAACTAATTGATAGTATGCCTTTAGAATATTCTCCACTTTATGGTAATTGTCAAAAACTATCAAACTATAATATCTTAGTAAATAATGCCTCTAAAGGAATATTCTCAGAATACGATAAAGACCATAACTTAATTAGAAAATATACTGCTAAAGTAAATAAAAACTATATTGAAAAAATAATCAAACTATCTTTTGAAAACTATTGGTTTTCTTCTTAAATGGTGATTTTATGAAATTAATTGTAAAAAATGAAGCAACTCTCTTAGCCTATCTATATGAAAATCTCCCTATGTCAAAGAAAAAAATAAAAAAGTATTTAACTCTAGGCTCTATTTTCATTAATAATACTAAAGTCCAAAAATATGATTATAAGCTATATCCTGGTATGACTATTTTTATAGATACCAAAGCTAAAAAGAAACATACTCTTCCTTTTGATATTATCTATGAAGATAATCATATTATAGTTATTAATAAACCTAGTGGTCTTTTAACTATCGCAACAGCTAAAGAAAAAGAAAAAACACTTTATCATATTCTAAGAGAATACCTAATTCAAAATAAAATATCTAAAAATCTTTTTATTGTCCATCGTCTTGATAAAGATACAAGTGGCCTAGTAATTTTTGCGAAAGATGAAAAAACTAAAAATCTGCTTCAAGATAACTGGAATGAATTAGTCCTGCTCCGGGAATATTGTGCGGTGATTTATGGCAACCTCCAAGAGAAAAAAGGCCGTATAGAACAAAATTTACTAGAAACAAAAACAAATCTTGTTTACATTTCTAAAAATAAAGATGGAAAAAAAGCTATTACTGACTATGAAGTTCTAAAAGAAAATGCTAATTACACACTTTTAGATATAAAAATTCATACCGGTCGAAAAAATCAAATCCGTGTAGCTTTCAGTAGCTTAAATCATCCTATTGTTGGAGATAAAAAATATGGTCTAAAAGAAAAAAATATTCCTAGACTCTATCTTCACGCTAATAGATTAAAACTATATTACCCTTATCTAAAAAAAGAACTTCTTTTTGAAATACCTATTCCTAAAGAATTTAAAAATCTAGTTAAATAAAGGAGAAATAAATGAAAAAGAAACTTATCATTTTATTAGTAATAATACTCTTAGGCTTTCTTGGCTTTGCCATTTATAAAAGTTATTTTCTAAGAGAAAAACCAAAAAGTACCGCTAAAAAGAAAACTGAAGAAAAAATTCCTGATGATGTCTTAGAAAAATATAAATCACTACTTTTTGAAGATTATTATGAAGATGCTTTAAAAGTAGTAAATAAAATGTCTTTAGAAGAAAAAGTAGGCCAAATCTTCCTAGTAAGATATGACGTTAATAAAGTAGTTGAAGAAAAGTCTTATTATCCAGGAGGTTACATTTTATTTGCTAAAGACTTTGAAAATCATACTAAAGAAAGTATTAAAGAAGAAATAGATAATGACCAAAATCTAAGTAAATACCCACTGATAATTGCGGTTGACGAAGAGGGAGGAACCGTTACTAGAGTTAGTCGCTATGAAGAACTTCGTGAATCAAAATTTCCATCACCTCAAGAAATATATAACGAAGGTGGTTATGAATTACTAAAAGAAATTGAAAAAGAAAAAGCTAATTTATTATTAAGTTTAGGCATCAATACTAATTTAGCTCCTGTAGCGGATGTTTCTACTGACCCAAATGACTTTATTTATGAAAGAAGCTTTGGTAAAAATGCTGAAGAAACAGCTGAATATATAAAGAAAATGGTTGAATATAGTAATGAAAATCATATTAATTCAACTCTAAAACACTTCCCAGGTTATGGAAATAATGTTGATACCCATACTGGAGTAGCGATAGATGAAAGATCTTATGAAAACTTTGTAGAAAACGACTTTCTCCCATTCAAAGCTGGAATAGAAGCTAAAGTTCCTAGCATTCTTGTAAGTCATAACATTGTCGAACAAATAGACCAGGACTATCCATCATCTTTAAGTGCTAAAGTTATAGGTGAATTAAGAAATACCTTAGGCTTTAGTGGAATTATTATGACAGATGACCTAGCTATGGATGCCGTAAAATCTTATGTTGAAGATTCATCTGCTGCCACTCTTGCTTTACAAGCCGGAAATGATATGATAATTACTAGTGACTTTATAACAATGTATAATGAAGTGCTAAATGCTGTAAAAGATGGTATAATAGATGAAAATATTTTAAATGAAGCCGTAATAAGAGTAACTGCTTGGAAATACTATTCACATCTTTATTACTAAAAATAAAAAAGAAAAGGAATGATACAATGAATGATAAAAATTTATTTACAAATTATCAAAAATACTTAAACAAAGAAGTAACCCTAGAAGGCTGGATAAAGAACCATCGTAAACAAAAAGAATTTGGTTTTATATCTTTCTCTGACGGTACTTACTTTACTCAAATTCAAATAGTTTATGACAATAACTTAGATAACTTTGAAGAAATTACCAAGTTTCATATCGGAAGTTCTATCCAAGTAACAGGAACGGTTGTCAAGTCACCAAAAGAAAATCAACCATTTGAAATACAAGCTAGTAGTATATGCCTACTTGGTGATTGTCCTGAAGATTATCCAATTCAACCTAAAAAACATAGTCGTGAATTTTTAAGAGAACAAGCCTATCTTCGTCCAAGAACAAATCTTTTTCAAGCTGTTTTCCAAATACGTAGCAAAGCTGCCTTCGCTATTCACGAATACTTTCAAAAAAGAGATTATGTTTACTTCCACGCTCCATTAATTACCGCAAGTGATTGTGAAGGAGCAGGGGAGATGTTCCACGTAACAACCTTCGATTTAGAAAATGTTCCCAAAAATAAAGATGGTTCAGTTGACTATTCCAAAGACTTCTTTACTAAAGCCGCTTCTTTAACTGTTTCAGGACAACTACAAGCAGAAACATTTGCTTTAGCTTATAAAAATGTCTATACCTTTGGACCTACCTTTAGAGCAGAAAATTCTAATACTAAGACACACGCTTCAGAATTTTGGATGATAGAACCTGAAATAGCCTTTTGTGATTTAGAAAAAGATATGGATATTATGGAAGATATGCTTAAATACGTTGTAAAATATGTCCTAGATAATTGCCGAGTAGAACTCGAATTTTTAGATAGTTTTGTAGAAAAAGGTCTTATTGAAAAATTGCAAAATCTAGTTAAAAAGAAAGCTATTCGTATAACCCATTATCAAGCTATTAAAGAGTTAAAAGAATCAGGCAAAAACTTCGAATTTACTCCTGAATATGGTGAAGACTTAGCTCGAGAACACGAAAAATATTTAACTGAAGAAAAATATAATGCTCCTGTTTTTGTCTATAACTGGCCTAAAGATATCAAAGCCTTTTATATGCGTTTGAATGATGACAACAAAACTGTCGCAGCCGTTGACTTACTAGTCCCAGGTTCCGGTGAATTGATGGGTGGTTCTCAAAGAGAAGAAAGATATGATATTCTTTTAAATCGTATGCAAGAAATGAATACAGGAGTTGAAGAACTAGATTGGTACTTAAAACTAAGAATATATGGAGGTTGCGTTCATTCCGGCTTTGGTATGGGCTTTGAAAGACTAATTATGTATTTAACTGGTGTAGAAAATATAAGAGATGTTATTCCATATCCAAGAACACCAGGTAATTGCGAATTTTAAGAGAGGAAACTCTCTTTTTTTTGCTAGCAAAATGAAAATAGTATGCGAGCACATAGATTATAAAAAATGGTATATGCTAATTATATGTAAGGTGATAGCACTATGAAAGATATAATTTATATACGAATAGATAAAGAGATAAAGCAAAAATTAGATATGCTAGCTTTAAAAGATAATAGAAGCTTAAATAATTATATTGTTACACTTTTAACAAAATTTGTTGAGAATAAAGAAAAAGATTTAAAAGAATTATTAGAAAATTAGTAATAGAAGGCTGATAAAATGAAAAAGAAAATTAAAGATTTTCATAAATATATGGTTGGATGCATTATTGAAATAATCATAGTAGGAAGTATCTCTGTTTATGCAGTGACTACTATAATTGATAGTAAAGAAGTTAGTTATGATAAGAAAAATAGTAGTGGTAGTTATGATAATGTCCAGGATTCAATAGATGAGCTATATCAAAGATATAAAGATTTATCAGGTGAACAAGATACTATTTATACTGAAGAGATTTTAAATGGGGCAGACCCAGTATTAGGAGATGAAATGATACCAGTAACACTCGACAGTAAAGGAAATGTAAAGTACGCTAGTCTTTACACACCGTGGTATTCTTACGAAGAAAAGAAGTGGGCGAATGCTGTTATATTGGTAAAGAATCCAAGTAAACAATATAAAACAGGCGATACTATTTTAGAAAAAGACATAGAAAGCTACTTTGTGTGGATACCTAGATATAAATACAGGATATGGGATTTAGGAAATTATACAAGTTTGTTTAGTTTAGATGGTAGAAGTGGTACAACTAAATTAACTGATAATTCAACAGGAAAAACTGATTTATCAAGTTTAAGAAATATTGCAGGAAATGCTCGATTAATTGATATAGTATTTGAAAATAAAAACACTACGCCATCTACTACATTAGCAGTTGGTTCATATTATACGCATCCCGCCTTTACCAATTTTGGGGTAAGTGGTTTATGGGTAGGAAAATTTGAAACTGGTGGAGATTCTAACAAAATTATTGTAAAGCCAGAAACTGAACCCTGGAAAAATGAAACAGTAGGAACATATTGGAACACTTTATTCAATTATAAAAATATATTAGGTGCACATAATGACAATTTAGATCCTCATATGATGAAAAATACAGAATGGGGGGCAGTGACTTATCTTTCACATTCTATATATGGACTAGGCGGTGAGATAAATATTAATAATAATTCTGATTGTAAAACGGGTTATTCCGCAACAGGAAAAACAAATCAAAATACTTTTAGAGGAGAATTGGGAAACACTGAGGATACAACACAACCCTATAACACGCCAACAGGATATTTAGCAAGTTCAACAGGAAATATAACCGGTGTGTATGATATGAGTGGTGGAAGTAATGAGTATATGGCAGCTTATATAGAAGAATATGGTGTTTTGAGTAAAAATTCAGTATCTAGTGGCTTAACGACAACTGATTTAGCTAAGACAAAATATTTTGATAAATATTCAAAAAACAGTACTACAACTTCATATAATTTAAGGATTATAGGAGATGCAACAGGAGAACTAGGACCTTTTTATCTCTACTATGCTACAGATAGTGATCAGCGTCAATTTAATGGCTGGTATTCTGATTTTTCGTTTTTTATAGATCCTAGTAATCCCTGGTTTGTCAGAGGTGGTGGATGGATGAGCGATGGTTTTGCAGCTGGACAGTTCTATTTCTATTCAAGTACTGGTGGAAAATCATCAATAACTGGTGTACGGTTATGCTTGTCAGTATCATAAATTTATGCTTTTTAAAATTAATATCAAAATAACTAGACACCAACTTTACAGTAAATAGTTTTACATATCAAGATAATTCTGCTATAATAACTTACTAGTTAGGAGTTAGTCTGTTATGGAAGTACTTGATAAAATTAGTGAAATAGGAGCAGTTAGACCAACTAATGAAGATGCTTGCCTTTACATTACTCATCCTAAAAATAAAAAATATAAATTACTTGCTGTAGCTGATGGTATGGGTGGTAAAAAATATGGAGAACTTGCCTCTAATTATACAATTGAAAGTATAAAAAAATGGTTTTTACGCAAAAATATTTCTAGTTTAAATGATGATAAGAAGTTAATCTCGTCAACTACTAGACTAATTAAAAAAATTAATAAAGAACTAATAGAAAAATATGGAGAAAACGTTCTAGGAACTACTTTAACACTAGCTATTATAAATAAAGAAAATACTCATATATTTAATGTAGGTGACTCTAGATGCTACTCCTATAAAGAAAATAAACTTCTTCAAATAACAGAAGATGACTCCGACGTTTGGATGTACTACAAATATGGAAATGTATTAAAAGAAGATTTACGTTACTTTGCTATGAGTAACTTAATTAATGCCTGTATTGGCTTAAACAATACTCTTTGTAATATCACAACTATAACTATTTCTAACGATTACGAATTACTTCTATTATTAACTGATGGAGTGACCGATTTACTTACTGATAAAAAAATAACAAAAATTATTAAAAAAACTTCCTCTAAAGATATTTTAAAAAAGATTATTTATGAAGCCGTTTACGTAAATCAAAAATTGTCTATTCCAACAAGATTAAAAAGAAAATACTTAGCTAATTTTATTGTCCCCTTTACAGGAAGAGACAATGCTAGTGGCGTAATTTATATTAAAAAATAATTTTTAGTATAAATTACTTTTTTTATTCCATTATAATAATGGGAGGCAAAAGAATGAAAAAAATATTATTAGTATTATTATGTCTATTTACTTTAACAGCTTGTGGCACTAAAATGAATACCCCGACAGCAAAAGTAGAAGAGTTCCTAAGTAAATATCAAAAAATGGATACAGAAGTATTAAATCAATTAGATACCATTATACAAGAAGAAAGTAGTATGTCTGAAAGTCAAAAAAAAGACTATCAAGCTCTTTTAGAAAAACAATATCAAAATTTGTCTTATAAAATTAAAGATGAAAAAATAAAAGACTCAACCGCAACCGTCGATGTTGAAATAGAAGTTTACGACTATGCAACTTCCATTAGAAAATCAAGAGAATATTATAAAGACCATCGTGACGAGTTTGAAAAGACAAAAGATACTATCAATGAAGAAGGCATTCTTGACAATGATGGTAACAATACTACTGATAAAGAAGAAAATAATACTGATGCCAGTACAACTAATGATTCTTCTGAGAATGGACTAATAGATACTATAAGTGAATTTATTGATTATAAAATAAAACAATTACAAAATGTCACAGAAAAAGTTAAATATGACTTAACCTTTAATCTTACTAAAGAAAACGGTAAATGGGAACTTGATGATATAAGTGATATTGATATTGAAAAAATTCACGGACTTTACGAAGAATAAAAAATTATTAAAAATATGGAAAAGTAACTTTTATTTTCCATATTTTTTTGATATAATTTACTAGAATAGAGGGTGATTGTATGCTAGGAACAATAAAAGAAATTATCGATAATAGCGTTATAATTAAACTTAATATTGATATTAATGAACAGCCAAACCTTATTAATATTCACGTTGTCTTTGATGATGGCTCATCTAGAAAAGTAGTAGGTGAGATAGCTAACGTTAACCAAAATGAAATGGTTGTTAATATTGTAGGTGAAATTGATAATAATAGCTTTATCCCAGGGTCTAGTTCCAAGCCATCTTTTAAATCATCCATTCGAATAATTGATGCCAGCGAGTTAGAACTTCTCCTTGGCCCTCAAGAAGTAGCTCCAGGAAAAACTAATTTTGGTACCAGTAATGTTTATTCAGGTTATAAAATAAATGTTGAAGTAAATGAATTTTTCAATACTCACTTTGCCATTTTAGGAAATAGTGGTGCCGGAAAAAGCTGTACCGTTGCATCCATCTTGCAAAAATTGTTCACTAGTAGTAAAACTCCACCAATAAATTCCAATCTTTTCTTCTTTGATGCTTATGGTGAATATACCAATGCCTTTAGTAAGCTCCACGAAGTAAACCCTCTTTTAAACTACAAATCATATACAACCAACACTATTGAACCAGAATGTGAAATACTTCGCATTCCACCTTGGCTACTTGATGTAGATGATTTAGCTTTACTTTTAGATGTAACAACTCCAACTCAAATACCAATGATCGAAAAAACACTTAAATTAGTACCTATCTTAACAGGTAGTAGTGAAAATGTTATAAAAAGAAAAAATGATATAATTGCTAGAGCTCTACAAGACATTCTATTATCTGGAAATGATTCAACTAAAATACGTGACCAAGTAATAGGTGTATTAACAAAATTTAATACTCCAACATTAAATCTAGAAACACAAATTGTTCAACCAGGTTATACTAGAACTTTTAAACAATGCTTATTCGTTGATAAAAGTGGAAAAATGCAAGAAATGGAATTAGTCGTAGAATTTGTTCGTGGCTATATTCTTGAAGTAGCTGAAGAAATTCCTAAAGAAGAGCTAAATCCATACTATACTTTATCAGATTTAGAGTTAGCAATGGAATTTGCTTTAATTAGTGAAGGTATTTTAAAAAGTGATAAAGTCTTTGATTATGCTAATATTATTAGTGTTAGACTTCATTCCCTAGCAACGGGTGATTATAAATCATATTTTGAATATCCAACCTTTGTAAATAAAGACCAGTATATTGAAGACTTAATGACTAATGAAAATAATCAAAAATGTCAAATAATAAACTTTAATATTAACTATGTTGATGACCGTCTAGCTAAAGTTTTTACTAAAATCTTATCAAGAATGCTTTTCTTAAAATCAAGTACTACAAAACCACGTGGTAGTAGAGCTTTCCATATAATTATTGAAGAGGCCCATCGTTATGTTCAACACGATAGTGATGTTGAAATTTTAGGTTATAATATCTTTGAAAGAATCACAAAAGAGGGTCGTAAATATGGAACTTTCTTAGCCTTAATCACTCAAAGGCCAAGTGAATTATCTGATACTTGTATTTCTCAATGTGCAAACTTTGTCGTATTAAGAACTCTTCACCCCGTTGATTTAAAATATATTAAAGAAATGGTTCCTAACGTTTCTTCAGAAATTGTTTTACAATTAAAAAATCTTAAACCAGGTAACTGCATAGCCTTTGGTTCAGCCTTTAAAGTTCCTATTCCTATGTATATAGATTTACCAAACCCTCGTCCTTTAAGTAATAATGTTAACTTAAATGACATTTGGTATCGCCAAATCTCTTCTCCTGGTGCTAAAGAAATTCAACCTGGTATAAATCCTGGCATAAATCCCGGTATAAATCAAAGCATAACCCCAGGTATAAATGGTATGGTAAACCCCGTTGCTTATCAGCAAGTCCCTCAAGCTCCAGTAGCTAGTACTCCTCAAGTACCAAATGGACAACCAATTAGTTAGTAAAAGCTAAAAAAATCATTTTGCTCTATTGATTAAAATAAATAGATATATTATAATGTAATTGTAGTGAAATGATTTAATAGAACAAATATAAGTAAAAAAAAATAGTAAATGCGGTAGACTACCGTAAATTGGTTTTTAGTTAATAAAACTTTATCTGAAATAAAATACACAAATATAAATACTTGAACAATGTTTTATCTATAAAACGTTTTGTTCAAATAAATAGATAATAATTTGGAGGTAATTAATTATGGCTTTAGATAAATTAAAAGGTTTATTCGGTGGCGATGATACAGAAGAAAAAGATGTTTCACCTGATGAAGAATACTACACAACTACAAGAGAAGAGTTTCATACCGCTAATGGTGATGCTGAAAGTAAGATGATGCTTTTAGAACCAAGAGCTTATTCTGAAAGTCAACAAATCGCTGATTATTTAAAAAATCGTAGTGCTGTCGTTGTAAACTTAAAAAGAGTAACACCTGATGTTGCCAAAAGAATTGTTGATTTTTTATATGGCTGCATTTATGCTATTGGTGGTGATTTGCAAAAACTAGGTGGTGGAATTTTCCTATGTACACCAAATAATGTCAATGTAGAAGGTAAAATAAGTGAAGATGCCACTACTCAAAGTAAACAAAACCGTAGTAAAAAAGAAAAAGTAGAAGAAGATGAAGAAGATTTCTTTTAAAATTTAGCCTATTTCTGAGGTGATTATATGGAAAAATTTAGTTATGAAGCTAATGGATATAATCGTTCTGAAGTTAATCAATTTGTAAGTGATGTTATAAAACAAACAGAAGGTATAGTCGCAAGATGTAAAGAACAAAGAAGTGATATAGAAAAATTAAAGTCTGAATTAGAACATTATAAAAATCTTGAACGAACTTTAAACTTAGCTCTTATTAAAGCAGAAGAAACAGCTGATAGTATTAAAAGAGTTGCGAGAGAAGAATCAGAAATGATTGTTACTGATGCTAAACATAATGCTTCACGTATAGTTAATGAAGCCTTACTTAAGGCTGAAAAAATTCAGGCTAAAAATGATACCTTAGAACAGAATATGAAAATATTTAAAAGAAAACTAAAACTTATTATAGAACAGCAACTAGCTGTTGTAGATGAAATAGAAGTATTAGAACTAGACCCTAAATAGGTCTTTTCTTCTCTTATAAGCATATATTTAAATAAAAAATAATTGTCAAATAAGTAATAATATGATATATTACTAACGAAAGCAAGTGCGAAAGACGGAATATTTTGGAATTTAAAGAGAGCTTGTGTTTGGTGTAAACAAGTAAGGAAGAAATATTTAGATCACTTTCAAGTTGCGATTTATGGATAAGATAAATACGATTAAACACGTTATAGTTTACAAAAGATAAGTTATTACTTATGAATTAAGGTGGTACCACGAACTATTCGTCCTTACTAGGATGAATGGTTTTTATTTTTTGAAAGGAGAATTTATGTTAATAAATATAATTTTATTGATATTGGGGTTCGTAATTTTAATAAAAGGTGCCGACTTCTTTGTTGATGGAGCTAGCTCAGTTGCCCAAAACTTTAAAGTGTCAAAGATGTTAATAGGTTTAACTATTGTAGCTTTTGGTACCTCTCTTCCTGAGTTCGCTGTTAGTGTAAAATCCATACTCTTAAAAAGCGGCGATTTAGTTTTAGGCAATGTAATAGGTAGTAATATCTTAAATATTTTACTTATTTTAGGCTTATCAGCAATGTTTCATCCACTTACTGTAAAAAATAATACTGTAAAAAAAGAACTTCCGATAGCAATGCTAATTACTGTTCTTTTCGCTATTTTATTATCTGATAATATTTTTAATACAAAGGTTTTTAATGAATTCACAAGAAGTGATGGCCTTATTTTACTCTTATTCTTTACCGTATTTATCTATTATCTTATAAGTATGCTTCGTAATAAAGTTGCAAACTCTGAAAGTAAATCACCTTTGTCTTTACAAAAAGCCATTGCTTTTACAGTTCTAGGTATCATTGCTATTATGTTTGGTAGTAGTATGGTCGTTAATCATTCTACACAACTAGCCCGTCTTTTAGGCGTAAGTGAAAGAATGATAGCTTTAACTATCGTTGCCCTAGGAACTTCTTTACCAGAGTTAGTAACATCCTTGACGGCTACAAAAAAAGGCGAATATGATATCGCTATCGGAAACGTTGTTGGAAGTAACATTTTCAATATTGGTATTGTTATTGGACTACCGATAGCCTTATTTGGTGGAGTCTCAAACATAACCTTTAGCTATATTGATATTGTTACTATGATTTTATCAGCTATACTTTTATTTATGTTTTCCTTTAATGATTATAAAATATCTAAAAAAGAGGGACTCATCTTTCTTTTACTATTCATTAGCTACTATGGCTATGTAATTTTCGCTTAGGAGGAATTATGCTTTTAAAAACAACACTCCTTATTATAGGATTTATTATTTTAATAAAAGGTGCTGACATTTTAATTGATGGAGCAAGTTCCATTGCGACCAAATTCAAAGTATCCAAACTCTTAATAGGACTTACCATAGTCAATTTAGGAACAGGGGCTCCTGAGTTAGCCATAGGTTTTAAAGCCATTCTCTCCGGAAATGGCGATATCGTCTTAGGTAATGTAATAGGCAGTAATATCTTAAATATTCTCCTGATAGTTGGTGTATCATCATTATTTAGAAGTATCACCGTTAGAAGTAGTACCGTAAAAAAAGAATTACCAATTGCCCTTTTAATAACTCTCCTTTTTTCACTTCTTATTTCTGATAATCTTTTTGATTCAAGTATGGTAAATAGTTTTACTAGACGTGAGGGAATAATCCTTATTCTCTTCTTCTCGATATTTATTTATTATTTATTTACGATGTATCATAATAAAATTGATGAAGACCAAGAAACTATATCTGTTTTTTCCAATAAAAGAAGTATCATTTATATAATATTAGGAATAATTTGTGTTATTTTAGGTAGTAACTTAGTAGTAGATAACGCTGTTAGTCTAGCTCAAAAAATAGGTATTTCTGAAAGAATAATTGCTCTAACCATCATAGCTTTAGGCACATCTCTTCCAGAATTAGTAACGTCAATAACTGCTACTAAAAAAGGTGAATTTGATATAGCCATAGGTAATATTGTAGGAAGTAATATCTATAACATCGGACTTGTCCTAGGTTTACCAGTTGCATTGTTTGGAACTATCACAAACATAACTGTTAATTATATTGACGTTGCTACAATGATTTTATCAGCTATATTACTTTATATGTTTTCTTTTAATGATTACAAAATTACTAAAAAAGAAGGTATTGTCTTTCTCTTCTTATTCGCAATTTACTATGCATATATAATTTTTTTCTAAATGAAAGTAGGTGTATTTTATGAAATTTAAAAAATTAGAACAAGGAAAAATCAATGAAATTGAAGAAAAATTTACTAAAGAATGGGATAAAGTAGATATTTACACAAAAACTGTGGAAAACAGAAAAAATAATGATACTTTTGTCTTTTATGATGGTCCAGCAACCGCTAACGGTATGCCAGGAATTCATCACACTTTAGCTAAACTTTTAAAAGACACTATCTGTAAATATAAAACTATGCAGGGTTATAAAGTTATTAGAAAAGTAGGGTGGGATACCCACGGTTTACCAGTAGAAGTTCAAGTCGAAAAAGAATTGAATTTTACTAGTAAAAATGATATTGAAGAGTACGGCATAAAAGAATTTAACCAAAAATGTCGTGAAAGTGTTTGGAAAAATGAAGAATACTTTACTAAATTTACCAAGCAAATGGGCCAGTTCATTGACCTAGAACATCCTTATATTACTTATAATAATGACTATATCGAAACAGAATGGTGGATTTTAAAGAAAATCTTTGATGATGGCTATATTTATAATGGTCTAAAAATAGTTCCTTGGTGCCCAAGATGCGGTACCGGTCTTGCTTCCCACGAAGTAGCTCAAGGCTATAAAGAAATATCCGTTAATACCGTTTATGTCCCATTCAAATTAAAAAACGAAGAAAATACTTACTTCCTAGTTTGGACAACTACTCCCTGGACACTAATCTCTAATGTCGCTTTATGTGTAAACCCTAATGAGACATATGTCAAATGTGCGTCAAAACGTTATAACTTCATTGTTGTAAAAGCCTTAGCTGACTCTATTCTAGGAACCGACTATGAAGTAGTAGAAGAGTATAAAGGTAAAGATTTAGAATTTGTTGAGTATGAACAATTAATGCCTTTTCTAAAGACCGACAAAAAAGGCTTCTATGTAACTTGTGACAATTACGTAACAACAGAAGATGGTACTGGTATTGTTCATATAGCTCCAGCTTTTGGTCAAGATGACTATGAAGTGGGCTTAAAATATAATTTACCTGTTTTAAACCCTGTAGGTGAAGATGGCTGCTACACAGAAGGTCCGTGGAAAGGTCGTTTAGTTGTTGACCCTGAATTAGAACTTGACATAATTAAATACTTAGCCAGTGAAGATAAACTCTTTAAAAAACAAAAGATAAATCACGATTATCCACATTGTTGGAGATGTAAAACACCACTAGTTTATTATTCAAAACCATCTCTATATATAAAAACTACAGCTAAAAAAGATGAAATTATCGCTGAAAATAAAAAAATCGCTTGGCATCCCGATTATGTCGGTGAAAAAAGATTTGAAAACTGGCTTCAAAATATGAATGATTGGGCTATTTCTCGTAACCGTTATTGGGGTTGTCCAATTCCTCTTTGGAAATGTGAATGTGGCAATGAAATAATGATAGGCTCTCGTGAAGAATTAAAGAACTTAGCCATAGAAGAAGTAAAAGATGACTTAGATTTACATCGCCCATATGTAGATGATATTCATATTGAATGTCCAAAATGTCATAAGAAAATGACTAGAATTCCTGATGTCATTGATTGCTGGTTTGACTCTGGTTCAATGCCTTTTGCACAGTATCATTACCCATTTGAAAATAAAGAACTTTTTGAAAGCCAATTCCCAGCTGATTTTATAGCCGAGGGAATAGACCAAACAAGAGGTTGGTTCTATGCTCTTTTAGTAATCTCTACCTTTATTACCGGCCAAACACCATATAAAAATGTTTTAGTAAACGATTTATTACTAGATAAATATGGTCAAAAAATGCATAAGTCTCGTGGTAATACCGTAAGTCCCTTTGAAATTATGGAAAAATATGGCGCTGATACCGTAAGATTTTATATGCTATACGCATCTCCTGTTTGGACTCCTTTAAAATTTGATGAAGACGGTGTCAAAGAAATTTATTCAAAATATATCTCCACTTTTAAAAATGCCTATTCATTCTTCGAAATGTATGCTAATGCCGATGATATAGACCCAAGAACCTATAATATTCCTGTAAAAAACCGTCCTTTAATTGACCGTTGGCTAATTTCTAAATTAAATAAATTAATAAAAGAAGTAAATAATGCTTTCTTAGAATATGATTTAAATAAAGTTGCCAAATTAATAGTGCCATTTTTAAATGATGACTTATCTAATTGGTATATTAGAAGTAATAGAAGACGTTTTTGGGATAGTGAATTAACTGAATCTAAAAAATGTGTTTATCTAACTACCTATGAAGTATTAATTGAATTATGCAAATTATGTGCTCCATTAACGCCATTCTTAACTGAAGAAATATATCAAAAATTAACAAATGAAAAATCCGTTCATCTAGCTAATTATCCAATTGAAAATGACGATTTAATCGATGAGGCAACTGAAGAAAAAATGGACTTAGTAAGAGACATTTGCTCCCTAGGACGTTTTGCTAGAGAAGAAGCTAATATCAAAGTACGTCAACCAATAAGTAGCCTAATCTTACCAAAAAGTGATGAACTTATCATCGGTAATTTACTACCAATTATCAAAGAAGAATTAAACGTCAAAGAAATCGTCTTCAAAGAAGATATGAGTGATTATCTAGAATATGTTGTAAAACCAAACTTTAAAGTACTAGGAAAAACACTAGGTCCAAGAATTAAACTACTTCAAGAAGTATTAAATAATTTATCCAGCAAAGATGTTGCCAAAATATCTGAAGATGGTTTAACAATTAGTCTTGGTGGTGATGATTACACAATTACCGAAGATATGGTACTTATAACTCTAAAACAAAAAGAAGGCTATGCTTCAACATCTAATAACAAAACTTGCGTTGTTCTAGATACAGAATTAACAGAAGATTTAATATTAGAAGGCTTAGCCCGTGAATTTGTTCGTAAAGTTCAATCCCTTCGTAAAGAAGCTGACTTCGTAATAACTGACCATATCAAAGTTTACTATAATGGCTCTGATAAAATAAAAAAGATGCTAGAAAAATATCAAGATTATGTTATGAATGAAGTCCTAGGTGATGAACTAATAGAAGATAAAAAACTAGACAATATGGAATCTTTAAATGATGAAAAAGCTTCTATTAAAGTCGAAAAAATCTAAAAAAATGTAACTGTCAAGAAAAGAAAGAATATCCTAAATTCTTTCTTTTCTAGCTTAAATATAGTAAAATAAAAGAGAAAAGAGTGTTGTCTATGGATATTGATTTTTCAAAAATAAATGATATATATGGAAAAGATATTTTATATTCCTGTGGAGAAAACTTTGATGATTTAGTAGAAAATATCACTATATTAAAAAAACTAGGTATTGAAAATATCTATGAAGTAGTAGAACGCTATCCCTTACTATTTTTAGACGATTCCAAAGATTTTAGCTCTAAAATAAATAATTTTTTCCTACACCTTGGTACAAACTATAAAGAAATACTTGAAAATAATATGACTTTATGGGAGGAACTATTATGAATGAATATGACCTAGTAAAACTTTTTTTAAAATATCATATTGACTATGAAAGTCTAAAAGAAATAACTATTACTAATGATATTAACAATTTAGAAGAAATATTAAGATATCTAATTAATGAAAAAAAGATAAGTCCCAAAAATTTAGCCAAATCTCCCAGCATTTTTAATACCAAAAGTATCACAATAAAAGATAACTTTTCCTTCTTAGAAGAAGTAAATTTAAAAAAAGCCCTAAGTAATTGTCTCCACGTTTTAAATACCAATAATGACAAATTAAAAGAAACCTATTACTATGTCCTAGAAAATTACGGTCCAAGTTATCTTGAAAAAATAACTTCTATTTTAAGTGTTCCTGTTGAAAGAATTAAATTAATCGAATTATCTTTTAGTGATACTTTATCTAAAGAAAACATCCTAAGTGCCGCTACTAGTAAATTTGATATATTCGATTTAACCAAAATAATTAATACCTGCATAAATGAAAAAATAAAAATACTACCAACTGTTTTTCTAAGAAATTCCGATGAAATAAAAGCTCTTTCAACCATCTGTCATCAGAAAAAAGTATCTCTAAATACTACTATGTTTCATCGTAGTCCTGATGAAGTAGAACAAATTATAAACTTTTGCCAAGAAAATTCTCTTGCTATACTAGGAGCTTACTTCTTAAGAAAACCTGATGAAGTAGAAGAAATAATTAATATTACCAAAAATATTTCCGACAAGCCTCTTAGTCTAGCTTTCAATAGAACTCCTAGTGAAGTAAAAGATATTATCAAAATCTGCCAAGAAGAACAAACACCTCTTACTTCCAATATGTTTTTACGTACTCCCGACGAAGTCAAAAAAATAATTAAACTATGTCAAAAAGAAAATATTCCCCTAACAGGTAGCCATTTCCAACAACCTTACCAAGACTTTGAAGATATCCTTGGCTATTGTCAAGAAAATAATCTTAATCTAACAGCGTCAATGCTTTTTCGTAAAAAAGACGAAATATCTTCCATTAGAAGTTTTTGCAACGAAAAAAATCTTCCTATCTATGAAACTATGTATAAAAGAACACCTAGTGAAGTAGAAGAAATTTTTAATTACTGTTCAAAAAATAATCTTTCCATAACACCAAATCTCTTTAGAAAAAAGCCCCACGAAACCACAACCATCATAACTACTTGTAAAAATTTAAAACTACCACCATCATCAGTAGTATTTAAAAGAACCCCTGATGAAATAATTGATATAACTAGTATCTTTTTAAAATATTTTAAAACCCTTCCGATAAAAAATGCCTTTAATCAAAAACCAAAAGAAGTAGAAGATATAATAAAACTTTGCCTTAGCAAAAATATCGCAATAACAGGTACTCTTTTTCAAAAAAAAGCCCCAAGTATCAAAGATTCTATTGATTACTTAGAAAAAAATTACGGAGAAAAATATTTAAAACCACTAATTATTATCAAAGACAAAAACCATCTAGCTAAAGTTTTTCCTCTCCTTGATAGCTTAGGCGTTCTAGATATCGTCATAAATAGTCCCAGTATTTTAACATTAACCGAAGAAGAAATAAAAGATAGAATTGCTTTTTTAGATAGAATAAATGAAAATATCGTTGTAGGAGAAACCTTTAATTCCCTTTTTGGCTTATCTAGAAAAAATTATCTTCTCCGAGTAGAAAAAGAAAATAATAAAGAAGGAGCCTTAACACTATGAAAGATCCGGAGTTTATTGCCTTAAGAAATAAATTCTTCTTAAATGTCCTAATCGCAACTATTTTCATAATACCTATAACTATCCTTATCTTTAATAAATTTTCAAATCCCAAACCAGAACTTTTAAAAAACATTGAACAAGAAAAGAACTTAATCATATTTCTAACTGAAAACAATTGTCAAAAATGCCATTCACTTAAAAATACCCTAAATAATAATAACATTTCTTACTTTGAACTAAACAAAGATAAAGATTCTTATTTTGAAGAAATTATGTTGAAAATAGAAATGCCTTCTAATTATGCCTTAGCTCCTGGTATTATTTATATCGAAAAAGGTAAAATGCTCGCTAACAAAGTTGAACTAAAAAACAGTAATGACCTTGAGACCTTTCTTTCTAGCCTCAATTTAATAAAAGGAAGTGATTAATTATGTCTAAAGTAGCCTTAGTAACAGGAAGTAATAGAGGAATTGGTAAAAGCTGTATAATTGAATTTGCTAAAAAAGGAGTAGATGTCGTTATAAACTATTGCCATCATCAAGAAGAATCTTTAGAATTAGAAAAATATCTTAACGAAAATTATGATGTTAAAACCCTAGTTATAAAATGTGATGTCTCCAAAGAAGATGAAGTAGAAGATATGTTTAGTAAAATTCTTGATACCTTCGGTGGACTAGATATTCTAGTTAATAATGCCGCTATTTGTCGTGATAATTTACTATTTGATAAATCAGTAAAAGATTTTAAAAGAATACTAGATGTCAACTTAGTTGGCACCTTTCTTTGCAGTAAATATGCCTCTAAAATTATGCTAGCTAAAAAAAGTGGTAAAATAATAAATATCTCTTCAACTAATGCCCTAGATACCTACTACCCAGAAAGTGCAGATTATGATGCGTCCAAAGCTGGAATTATTTCCTTAACCCATAACTTTGCTTTAGAGTTAGCGCCATTTATAAACGTCAATTGCGTCTGTCCAGGCTGGGTAAAAACAGCAATGAATAAAAATTTAACCTATGAACAAATAAATAAA
This sequence comes from uncultured Bacilli bacterium, assembly GCA_947632735.1. GTDB lineage: Bacteria > Bacillota_I > Bacilli_A > RF39 > UBA660 > CANRGD01. The sequence continues at coordinate 61,312 of CANRQG010000001.1, forward strand.
GAAAAGAAAAAAATCTTACTAAATAGGTTTGCTGAAGTTGAAGACATTAGTAAAGTTGTTATTTTCCTAGCTAGCTCCAAAGCTAATTATATCAATGATACTATAATTAGAGTCGACGGTGGTAAATACAATGATTAATAATTTATAATGAAAGAAGATGACTAAATGAAAGATATAGAAAAACTAGTAAATGACAGTGAAAAAATGTGTTTAGAGCAATTTCAAAAAATCGATGATATATGCTTTTATAATAGTAAAAAAGTTCTTGCTAGTTTTAAGAAAAATAATGTTACCGAAAGTGCCTTTAATGAAACAACTGGATATGGCTATAACGATTTAGGAAGAGATATAATAGAAAAAGTTTTTAAAGATGTTTTGGGTGCCGAAGATGCTTTAGTAAGAAATCAATTTATCTCTGGAAGTCACGCTCTTAACGTCTGCTTTTTCGCTCTTTTGCGTCCTAATGACTTACTACTAAGTATTACTGGTAAGCCCTACGATACACTCGATGAAGTAATTGGTATAAGAGAAAATGCTAGTTCCTTAAAAAGTTTTGGTGTCAAATACAAAGAAATAGATTTAATAAATGATGACTTTAACTATGAAGAAATAAAAAAAGTTTTAACTACTGAAAAAGTAAAAGTAATAGAAATACAACGTAGTAAAGGATATTCCACTAGAAAAAGTATTTCCCTAACCAAGCTAGAAAAAGTTATATCCTTTATCAAAAATATTTCTCCAGATGTTATTATTATGGTTGACAACTGTTACTGTGAATTTGTTACTACTAAAGAACCTACCGAAGTAGGAGCTGATATTATGGTTGGCTCATTAATTAAAAACCTAGGTGGTGGCATAGCTTCAAATGGAGCCTATATAGCTGGTAAAACTGACTTAATCACCCTTTGTGCCGAACGTTTAACCTTACCAGGTGAGGGTAGAGAAGTTGGTCCATCACTTGGTGCTAACAAACAAATTTTACAGGGCTTATATTTTGCTCCATCCGTAGTCGCCGCTGCCTTAAAAACAGCCGTTTTAACATCTAAAGTAATGGAAGAATTAAATTACGAAGTTGAACCTAAATTTTCTGAGGATAGAATCGATATCGTCCAAAATATCATTTTTAAAGATAAAGATAAATTAATAGAATTTACAAGAGGCATTCAAAATGGTTCTGCCATTGATTCAAATGCCCTTGTCGAAGCATCAGCTATGCCCGGTTATGATGACGATATTATAATGGCCAGTGGCTCATTTACCCAGGGCTCATCTATCGAATTATCCTGTGATGGCCCTATAAGAGAACCATATATTGCCTATATGCAAGGTTCCTTGACCTATCCGTATGGCAAGTTAGGTCTAATAACGGCCTTAAAAAGATTACTAACTAAATAATAAATGTAATATATCAAAAACTTCTTCATATAATTAAATGAATGGAGGAGTCGTATGATAAATAAACAAAATTTATGGTTTTTAACATTATTTACATTAATATTAGTCCTTAGTATTTACTATGTAACAATGCCCAATGATTTATTAGTAGAAGCCATAAAAAAAGAACCAAAAACAGAAACTAAAGCCGAAGCCAAAGATACTATTGAAGAAGTATCCAGTTTAGTCGCAATGCGAGTTAGCCTAGAAGAAGAAAGACAAACCGTAATGGACGAGCTACAAGAAAAGTTAACAAATGATGAAACAACTAGTGAAGAAAAAAATAACGCTTATGAACAACTAAAATACCTAAATGAAGTTCAGGGAAAAGAAGAAGCAATTGAAAAGAAAATAAAAAAAGAATATAATCTTGATTGCTTTGTCAAAATAGACAATAATAATGCCAATTGTGTTTGTGTATCATCAAAGCACGACAATACCTTAGCAAATAACATCATGCGTCTTATACAAGAAAATTATAAAAATAAAATGTACACAACCGTTAAATTCCAAAAATCTTAAAATAGGTAAAAACATACAACTAATTTTTAACTTTTCATACAATACTTTAGGTGATAAGAAAAATGGCAAATAATATATTAACGCCTCGTGAACGAAAAATCTTTGAGCTTTTAATAGATAATATGAGTACAAAACAAATAGCTTTAGAACTAGGTATTAGTGAAAAGACGGTTCGTAATCATATATCAAACGTTATGCAAAAACTTGGAGTTAATGGTCGAGCAGGAGCTGTTGTTGAATTGTTAAAACTTAAAGAATTATCCATCTAAAACGTACTAAAAAAGTGCGTTTTTTCATATACTTTTTTAGGTGATAAAATGCTTAGAACAAGAGCCTTAAAAAAAATATTCATAACAACACTTTCAATGTTTATTTTATTAACTGTTTTTTCTTTACCAACATTTAAAAAAGAAACTGTTTTAAGGACAAATCTTGAAGTAGAAGAAAAAACTACTCTAAAAACCAATAGTATCTATCTATTAAATAAAGATAATTATTTAGTAAAAACCAAAATATTTATAGAAGCAACTGATAAAGAAGATAAGATTAGAGAAATCCTTAATAATTTAATTATAAAAAAAAATAATAAATTACCAACTGGCTTAAGTGGCACTATTCCAAGTGAAACTACTGTTCAAGAAGTAATTGTTAATAAGGATATAGTTACTATTGATTTTTCTAAAGAAATATTAAAAGTACAAGAATCTTTAGAAAAGCAAATGATTACTTCAATAGTTTATAGTCTTTTAGAATTAAAAGACCTAAAAGGTGTAATTGTTCTAGTTAATGGTAATACATTACTAGAATATCCTAATTCTAAAGAAAAGCTTCCATCTATCTTAGATAAGAAAATTGGTATTAATAATAAATATTTATTAACATCCCGGGATAATATCTCTAAAGTTGTTATCTATTACTTAGAAGATATAGAAGAAAATCTTTACTACGTGCCTGTTACAAAATACATAAATGATAACCGTGACAAGATAAAAATTATAATTGAAGAGTTAACTACCAATTATATTTATGAGCCTAATCTTATGAGTTTTTTAGATAATAAAGTTGAACTACTTGATTATCACGAAGAAAATGATGTCTTATTTCTAAACTTCAATGATTATTTATATAATAGTAAAGATAAAATTTTAGAAGAAGTTTTATATAGTATTGCTTATTCTGTCTTTGACAATTATAACGTTAATATGGTTATGTTTGAAGTTAATGAAAAAGAAGTAAAATATATTTCAAAAAAAGACATTTAAAAAACGTACTCTATCGTGAAGTACGTTTCTATTTTTTACTTGAATTTTTTCAAGTATAAATCATATGGTGTCCGCGAGGCGACTCGAACGCCTGACCGATCGCTTAGAAGGCGATTGCTCTATCCAGCTGAGCTACGCAGACATATTTCAACTGACAACTAGAATTATACAATAAAAAAGCTTATATTTCAAGTGCTTTCAAACAAATAAAGCATTTTTCTTGTAAAAAATGCTTTATCCTAAGTATTATTTTGTTTGTGTTTTTTCTTAGTCTTTATCAATATCACGCAATTATTGATTTATGTCTATTTTAAACTTCAATGTCAACGCCATTCATAGCGTCATATATTTCAGCAGATTTCTCACTAAATTTGAAAACTCTACCATAACCATAGTAAGAGAAAGTGTAATCTTGACTATCTACTAACCAAGCTGTTTTCATAGCGTGTTGGTAGCTAGCGTAAACGTGACCACCCATTGCTACTCTATAAGTTTGTGTCAATTTCATATCACTCGCATCGTGTAATTTAAAGGAACAGCCAAGTCCATTACTTTCTTTTTTGTATTCATCAATTAAAGAAGATTCAACACTTGATTCTATGACTGTAAAAGGAGAGTTTTTTAAAGTAGTATTTTCAAAATAAGCGCCCATAACATCATAAGATCTAACAGTTGGAAGACCTTTCCACTCATAGTAAACATTTATCAAACAGTTTGATGAACAAGATTTAGCAATACTAAGTATTCTACCAGAATCTTCAATAAAGTCGCCTCTTGTAAGATTTGGTTTGAATTCCACAACTTTCTTTTCAACTGGATGAGAGAAAATATCATCACTTTTTAAATCATCATATAACTCTTTAGTGACATATTTTTGAAAGCCTTCATAGTACATTTCTGAGATAAAATCATATTCTTTTTTAGTTAAACTTACACCATTTTCATTTGTGTAATATTTTTCTTCTGCCAAGACAAATGTTGGAATAATTAAAATAGACATTAAAATTAAAAAACATAAATTTCTCTTTTTTATCTAAAATCCCTCCTTTCTATTATAATTGTATCAAACTTTTAAAAATTAAAGGTAGAACTTAACAAGTTCTACCTCACTCAATAAAGATTTCTAGGTATTTAAATATTATGTCAGCTAAGATTTGATAGTTTTCACTTTTATTAGCAAAATCGCTATCACTTATAATAATTTCATTTTTTAAATCATCGTTTTCATAAATATTTAACAAGATTATATTTGAATTTAGTTTCCAATTGCATTCATAAACAAATTCATTTTGAATTGCATAAATATTTAATGTATTATTTTTCTCAAAGAAACTTATATTTACCTCAGCACCATTACTTAAATAATTTTTTGTATAAACTTTAATAAAGCTATTATCCTCCAAAGTAAAATTCTTCTTAATCATCTTTATTAATAAATCTTTATTTTCTAAATAACCTAAAATTTTCTCATAATTGTCTTTCGTTTTTGAATCATCTTTTTTATTTGTAACTTCTACATTGTCTTCACTTTCATTTTTATTAGCATTCTCATTATCAGTAATAATATTACTATCTTTTATTGTTGATTTTTCTTTTGACTTTTCTTCCTTCTCTTCCTTTTCACTACTTTTCTCCTCAGAATTATCGCTTTTTTCTTTAATTTTTCCAACAGCATTCCCTAAATGATTATTATCCATAAGGAATTTTAACTTTGAAGAGAAAATAGAATTGTTTGAAAAATAATTAGTTACTTTTAAGTGTAATTTTTCTTTTTCGTCATCATTATATATTATCTCTAAATAAAGACTATCTTTTAATTTATCTACTTCATTAAATTTAAAATACAAATTATAACCGTAATAATCAATAAGTAAAAAGTCACTATCTTTAGTAGAATAAATTAAATTACTTTTGCCATTTTTTGAATAATACAAATTTAACTTTTTAATTTTCACATTTTTGTCATCATAAACTAGTTTACCAGATTGAAAATAAATTTTTTGCTTAGTTACAATCAAAATACCATTAGATTGTGAGAAAATTTTTCCTTTACTATTAACATTATAAAACTTTATTGAATTATATGAATTTATAAAATAGTATATAAAGAAAAATAAAATTAATAAAACTGCAACAACAATATTTATCAAAATCATATTTCTTATTTTTTTGCTTTTCGAAATATTTTCATCAACCATTTTCAAAGTAACTTCTTTTAATTTTTCAGGTGTCTTTTCATTTTTTCTTTCACCAGTTAAAAGTTCATCAACAGTAACATCAAATATTTTGCTAAGAATTACTAAAGTAGAAGAATCTGGTATAGAAATTGCACATTCCCATTTACTAACTGCTTGTCTAGAAATAGGAATCATTTTTGCTAGTTGATATTGACTTAAATTTTTCTCAGTTCTTAATTGCTTTATAAATTGACCTGTTTTACCTGCATCCATAATATTTTTTCACCTCCTTCTTATTCTTAAATAATTATAACATTTTTTGTTAATTTATAGAATACAAATATAAACATATTTTAGCTCTAAAACAACAAAAAAACCGAAAAAAGTTTTCAGTTTTCATTGTTCTTTATGGCAAAATATGGTAATATGTAATTGGGATTTATTTTGTTTGAAAATTTGTTTTTTTCAATAAGTCTTTATCATATATCACGCGTTTGATTAAGAATTAAAAAATAAAATAAAATCCTAAAGGGAAGACACAAATCTTCCTTTTTTTTGCAATTTTTTACAATTTTTTGCAAAAAAAATAAAAATTTGTCAAAATAATGGAAATAATATAAATGGAGGTGAGAGAAACAGCTTGGCGATAAAAATAGTTTTGCAAGATGGTATTAAAGATTGTGGCATCTGTTGTTTACTATCTATCATTAGATACTATGGGGGAGATGTATCTAAAGAATATTTAAGAGAAATAACAGACACTACCAAGGATGGAGTTTCATTATATCAACTGTTAAATGGTGCTTCAAAATTAGGCTTTACTGCTACTGGCGTGAAAGGTGAAATAACAAAAATAAATGCAAATAACTTACCCTGCATTGCCCACGTAATAGTAAATAAAAATTATAAACACTTTGTAGTGATATATAAAATTGACTCAAAAAATAAGCAAGTTACTTTAATGGACCCTGCAAAGGGTAAAAAAATAATCTCTTTTTCTGAATTTAATCTATTATCGAGTGGTCATTTCCTTTTCCTAACACCAACCAAAAAACTACCGATAATAAAAAGAAAAAGAATTTTATTAAAAATAATCATAAATGCTTTGAAGACAAGTCATATTAAAGCAATAATATTTATAAATTTAACTATAATATACTTTATTTTAGTTATAGTCACTTCTTTCCACTTCAAATACTTATTAGAGTACGCAATTAATGATAAGATAATTGAAAACGTCTACCGTATTAGTGCTCTTTTACTATTAATATACCTTTTCAAAAATCTTGCTAACATTTTGAGAGTAGTTTTATTGAACAAAATCCTATCATCATTTGATGCCGAAGCAACATTTTTATCATTTAAGCAAATTCTCTTACTTCCATATTTGTTCTATAAAAACAGAACTACAGGTGAGGTGATCGCGCGCTTTAAAGATTTAACAAACATCAAAATATTTTTAGCAAACCTGCTTTCTTTTATTTCCGTAGACATCTTAAGTCTAATAGTGTTTTCCATTTTAATGATTAAGTTTCAACCACTTTTAGGAATAATAATTGTCCTTTCCTCACTATCTATATTGTGCATTTTAAAGTTAAATTATTCCAAAAAGAAAAAATTACTGAAAAAAGTTAGTACAAATGAAGATATTATTAATTCATACTTAGTTGAAGCTGTTAGTAATGTTGATACAATAAAAGGAAGTCATCTTGAAAAAAGATTGATAGATAGGTTTAAAATCAAATATGAAGATTCTCTAGAAACATTTTATAAATATTCACTAAACTTAGAAAACATCTCCTTTATTAAAAATTTTTTAAGTGAATTTTTGACGGTTTTAATTTACTTTTCTGGTTCTATCTTGGTAATAAAAAATGATTTTTCTCTAGGAAAATTACTCGTTTATCAATCTTTCTTCTTATATTTTTCAGCATCAGCTAATAGGGGGTTCAACCTTTTAGAAAATTTTTCAGATTTTTCAAATTCCTTAAATAGAATAGAAGAACTCTACCTAATTAAAAATGAAAATTTTTCCAAAAATTATTACTACCTTAATTACGAACTTAAAGGTGATATTATCTTTAAAAACCTAACCTATAAAATAGGTACTAATTACTTGTTTAAAAACTTAAATCTTGAAATAAAAAAAGGCCAAAAAATTTTAATAAGTGGTCCTTCCGGAAGTGGCAAAAGTACTCTAGTGAAAATGCTTATGCGCTACATCGACATACCTTCTGGAATGCTTTTTATTTCAAACATTGATATTAATCACTATCATCTAGAAAATATTCGCAAAAATATTACCTACGTCTCAAGTTATGAGTATTTATTTACTGATACATTGAGAAACAATATCTGTCTATTTAAGGATGTAGCTGAAAAAGAGCTAGAAGAAGTAATAAACTTAACTTTAGTAAATGAAATAAAAAATAATGATTTGGAAACACTTATAGAAGAAAATGGCTTTAATTTTAGTAGTGGTGAACGTCAAAGAATAATTCTTGCTCGAAGTCTTTTAAGAAAAAGTAATATTTATATATTTGATGAAGCATTTGGTCAAATAGATATATCACGTGAAAAAAAGATTTTAGAAAATATTTTTAAGTACCTAGAAGGAAAAACAATTATCGTTATTTCACATCGTTTTAATAATAAAAAATTATTTGATAGAGTTTTAAGAATAGAATCAGGTGTTATTATTGAAAATAAGAAATTATGAGCGTAAATTACTTTTTTATATTTTAACTTTTTTATACTTAATATGTTTTTTAATCTTTGTTTGCTTCTTGATTTTTAATAAATACTTCACATATATAACCTATGAAGGTGTTGTTTCTAATAAAGATGTTATATTTATGGTCAGTGATAAAGAACTGAAGTATTTTTATGATAATTCAACATTATTAAATGATGCCAAAGAAAAAAAGTTTACAATAAGCAAAGTTTATAAAAATATTTTAAAGAAAAACAACGTACAATATCATCAAATAGTAGTTAACTTCAAATTTTCTAGCCAGTACAAAGATAATGACGTTTTAACAGTTTCTTTACATAAGAAAAAAGAACGACTTATAAATATTTTTAAAAACATATGGAAGGAGGAATAAATATAAAAAATATTGATGATAAAACTATGGAAAAAATAACAGGAGGCGCTAGTGCAGCTGGTATAGCTCTAATAATTACGGCTGTAGTTGTTTTTATCTCTGGTTTAATAAGTGGTTATACAAACCCAGAAAGGTGTGATGCAAAATAGAAAATTTAGACGATGAAAAATTAGAACAGATAACAGGCGGAACTTCAACTATTTCAGGAACAATTTTAAATGCCTTTAAAGGCATAATCGAACTTTTACGTGGTGCAGGATATGCAATAGGCTCAGGCCTAAGAAGAATAGGTGAAGATAATTTATGTCCTCTAGAATAAGCTTATTTTCCTAAAAATCTCATCTAACATACTTATTTTGCCTTCTTTTACTAAAAAAAGCCAAAAAAATGTTGAAAAATAAACAATATTTTGGTATAATTCATTTTAGTTATAACGAAGGGAGGGATAATTGAATGGCAACTAAAGTAACTGTTAGAGGTAATCTAGACCAAGCTCTAAGAAAGTTCAAACAAAAAGTGGCAAGAGATGGTGTCCCTTCAGAATGGAAAAAAAGAGAAGCTTATGATAA
>CANRQG010000002.1 GCA_947632735.1 uncultured Bacilli bacterium
TCTTAGACAAAGTAGGGGAATATATGAAAAAATATATTGGCTCTAGAGATTATAAAAATGCAACTCCAATGATGCGTAAAATCTTGGTTCAAGTCGTTAATGAAGATTTAACTAAATATGCTAGAGAAATAGAAGAGCCAACTTTACTAATATGGGGTGATAACGATACAGAAGCTCCTGTTAGTGAAGCTAAAGAATTAGAAAAAATAATGCTTGATGCTGCCTTAATCGTTCTACCAGGAACTCATTATGCTTACTTAGAAAATTTAAATAGGATAATACCTATTTTAAATAGCTTTATTTAGGAGGAATTATGCTTTATTTTATATTAATATTAACCTTTGTTTTTGCTTTATTTTTTAAAACAAAAAGATCCCTTCATATGCTTCAACAAAATCTTTATAATGAAAATAATCGCTATCTTAGATGGGTATTAAAAAATTCTAAACAGTTTTTAGACTTTGATATTATCAATATTTTTATTTCTTCTTTTGGCTTAATCTTACTTTATGATATTAAAAACTTAGCTAATTTAGCTTTAATTATGATAATTGCGATTTTATTTATTATTGGTATTACTTGGCTTCAAACAATTGCGAATGACCAGAATAAAAAACCTCTTGTAGTTACTGCTAGAATAAAAAGACTTATCTTTACTATCAGTATCTTATATTTAATCCCAATTATTTTACTAGTTCTAAATGCTTATGATTTAAAAGTTGTCTTTATCTACACCTTAATCCTTAATTTAATGCTTTATTTAAATACTTTTGTTGTTTTTCTTGCTAACGTGATTAATAAACCTGCTGAAAAAATTGTCTATAATTACTATAAAAGTAAAGCTCAAAATAAATTAAAAAATATGCCTAATTTAAAAATAATTGGTATAACAGGAAGTTATGGTAAGACAAGTAGTAAAAATATTTTAAGTGATATATTAAATGTTAAATATAATGCTCTACCTACACCTAGAAACTTAAATACTTATAATGGTTTAATAATGACAGTTAATAATAATCTTGATAAATTTACCGATATTTTTATTGCTGAAATGGGTGCCTATGTTAAAGGTGAAATAGCGGGTCTTTGTAAATTAGTTAAACCTAAATATGGTATTTTAACTCGTATAGGAACAGCCCATCTAGAAACATTTGGTAGTGAAGAAAATATTATTGAAGGAAAATTCGAACTTATCGAATCACTTCCTAAAGATGGTTTTGCTGTTTTAAATGGTGATGATGAAAAGCAAGTTAATTATAAACTAAAAAATAAAATTAAAACTATCTGGATAGGTATTGAAAATAAGAATGTTGATGTCCTAGCTAATAATATAAAATGTTCCAATAAAGGCTCAAGCTTTGATGTTTCTTTTAAAGGTGATAGCAAAAAATATCACTTTGAAACTAAACTTTTAGGTAACCATAATATTTATAACATCTTATCAGGAATCGCCTTTGGTAGAGAATTTGGTATTGAAATAGGTGAATTAATTCAAGCTGTAAAAAGTGTAAAACCGGTAGAACATCGTCTTGAATTAAAACGTCTTGGTAACTTTTATCAAATTGATGATGCTTATAATTCTAACCCAATAGGAGCCTTAAATGCCTGTAAAGTATTGTCAATGATGCCAGGTATTAAAGTCGTTGTTACTCCAGGTATGATAGAATTAGGTAGTAAAGAATATGAATATAATAAGGCCTTTGGAGAACAAATCGCTGAAATATCCAAAGCAAATTATGTTATATTAATAGGAGAAAAGAAAACTGAACCTATTAAGCAAGGTTTATTAGAAAAAGATTTTCCTAAAGAAAAAATAATAGTATTTAATAATGTTAAAGATGCATATCCTTTTATTGGAACATTATGTGGAAAAGAAGAAGTGTATGCATTATTTGAAAATGATTTACCAGATACTTATAATGAGTGAGGAGTGTGTTTAAAATGAAAATTAAAGTAGGCGTAATTTTTGGTGGTGAAAGTGTTGAACACGAAGTAAGTATTATTTCAGCTATTCAAGCTATGAACAAATTAGACCAAGAAAAATATGAAATAATTCCCATCTATATAACTAAAAATAGAGAATGGTATACAGGCGATATGTTACGAGATATTGAAGTATATCAAGATTTAGGTCTAATAAAAAAATATGGTACTAATGTCGTTTTATACTATAAAAATGGTAGTTATGTTTTACAAAAGAAGTCTTTCCCTAAAACTATCGTTAAAGAACTAGATATTGCCTTCCCAATAGTTCACGGTACTAATGTCGAGGATGGTGTTTTACAGGGTTATCTTCAAACGATAGGTATTCCATATGTTGGCTCTAATGTTTATGCATCAGTTGCTGGCCAAGATAAAACAATTATGAAAGATATTTGGTCAAGTGCCCTTATTCCTATGCCAGCTTATACTTGGTTTTATGATGTTGATTACAAAAGAGATAGCGAAGAAGTCTTAAAGAAAATTAATAAGTTAAAATATCCTTTAATTGTGAAGCCCGCAACAACAGGCTCCAGTGTAGGTATTTCTCTATGTGAAGATGAAGAAGCTCTAATTGAAGGTATCGATGAAGCCATCCAATATGATAGTAAAGTTATCGTAGAAGAAGTTGTTAAAAATTTAAAAGAAGTAAATATTGCTGTTATGGGTAATTATGAACATCAAAAAGTAAGTGAAATAGAAGAAGTAATCCCAACTAATAAATTCTTGACTTATGAAGATAAATATATTGGTAATGAAAAAGGTAAACTAAAAGGAAAAATACCAGTTAAATCATCATCTAAAGGTATGGCTTCAACTAATAGAAAACTACCTGCTGATTTAAATGAAAAATTACGTAAAGAAGTTGAAACAATTGCTATTAAAGCCTTTAAAGCTTTAGGCACTTCCGGTAATGCTAGAATTGACTTTTTAATCGATGAGAAAGCTAATAAAGTCTACATAAATGAAATAAATTCCATTCCAGGAAGCCTAGCTTTCTACCTATGGGATGCTAAAGATGTAAACTTTTCACAAGTACTTGATGATATGATTAATATTGGTATTAAAGACTTTAAAAAACGTATTGGAAAAACCCATTCCTTTGAAACTAACATTCTAAAAGGTTTTGCCGCTACTGGTGGGGTAAAAGGAATGAAAGGAAAATTAAAATAATTATAATTTGAAAACTCTTATCATAGAGTTTTTTCTATTTCTCTTAAATTTTACTATTTATTGTCTACTTTTCTTATAAGATAAAATAAATTATTTAAAAATATCTTTCAAAAACAAATTAATTAGGTTATACTTATTATAGTAAAATAAGGAGCGTGTTTTAGTTATGGTTATTAGAAAACCCTATGCTTTTTTAATAAAAAACTTCAAAAAAATACACATATTTTTGTTTTTATTATGCGCTTTTATTTACTATAAAGTACTTCAAGTAAATGAATTTGTAAGTGAATTTATGCAACTAGGTAGTTATGACTCTTATAATGAACCAATTGCAAGATATATAAACTTCTTTATCTATCTAATTTTATTAGTTGTCGTAATTACTAGTTTTTTATTAATCTTACTTTTAAAAAGAAAAAATAAGCCCTGGAAGTTATACTTAATACCATTTATAACATATTTTACTATTATGTTTATTTTTGCTTGGACAAGTAGTTTCTTTAATACTTATATGGGTGGAACAGAAACAACTAATATAAGAATGATAAGAGATATCCTGGGTATTCTTTCTTTCTTCCAATATCCTGTCTTTGTAATTCTTTTTATCAGAATTTTTGGAATAGACCTAAGAAAATTTAACTTTAATCAAGACCAAGAATATTTAGAATTAGCTAGTGAAGACCGTGAAGAATTTGAAATAAATATTGATATTGATAAAGAATCTTTCAAAAGAGCTTTTAAAAGATTAATTAGAAATATTAATTACTTATATCAGGAGCATAAACTAATTTGTAATACTATAATTGTTATTATTTTTGTTATTTTAATTAAAAATTTATATACTTTTGTTTTTGTTACTAATAGGTCATATAAGCAGGGTCAAACTTTCGACGCTAATGGCTATACAATAACCGTAAATAATAGTTATTATACTGATAAAGATTATAAAGGTGATGTCATTTCTGATAAGAATAATTTTGTTATTATTGATTTAACAATAAAAAATAATTCGGAAAAAAGAGAAATAAATTTAAGTAACTTCCACGTTATGAATGGTGTTAGTAACTATGCTACCACATCTAAAACATATGAAAGTGATTTTGAAGATTTAGGTAAAGTAATGGACTCTGTTCAAGAAGTAAGTCGTGATGCCTCCGTTCGAACAATAATTATTTTTAGAGTAGATAAAAAACTTCCTAAAAATCGTTTTGTTTTATATTATCAAGAATTAGAGGGAAATAATCATTTAAGAAAAATAAAATTAAAAATAAATGATTTATCACAAATTATAAAACACGACCCTATTGAATTTGGTAATAATTTAAAGATTAATTACAAAGATGAAAAAGAAGATATTATTTTTGATGGTTTCCAAATACTAGATACAGTTACTTATAGAACAAGACTTTGTAATACTACAAAATGTGAGGATAGTACTAGAGAATACAAAGCTAAAACTAATGAAAAAATAATTTATTTAAGCTATTCTTCTTCAGAAATTGATAGCAATAATATGGTTGACTTTTCTACTGATTATGGTAAAATTAGATATAAAGATAGTAATGGTACTAAGACTATAAGAATGGCAAGTGCTGTTACATCAAAATACTTTGGTAAGTATCTATATTTAAAAGTTCCTAACGAGATTATTGATGCCAAAGAAATAAGTCTTATTTATACAATAAGAAATAATGAGTATACCTATAATTTAAAAAAAGGAGCCTAGACTATGAATAAAAAGGTTAAAAAATATTTTAAAATTATTATAACAGTAGTAATTATTGCATTATTTGTTTGGTTTTTAATAATCTATCCTTTAGTATCTTTTAAAGGCTATGAAAAACAAATGAAAGAAGCAGCTGAAAGATATTTTGTAATTAAACCAGGAGAACTTCCTACTGGTGAAAGAATAAAAACCATAACTTTACAAGATTTATTCTTTGGTTCATATATAAAAGAAGATTTTTATATACCATATACTAAAGAACCTTGTTCACTAAAAGATAGTTGGGTAAAAGTTCGCAAAGAAAATGAAGAATATAAGTATTACGTTTATTTAAAATGTGGTGTCTTATCCTCAACAGTTGACCATAAAGGACCAGTAATCACTTTAAATGGTGATGAAAAAATGACTATTACTAAGGGGGATAAGTTTGAAGATCCAGGCATCAAAAGTGTTGTCGATAATAAAGATGGTAAAATAGATGTAAAGAAAGTAGAAACTGCTGGTACAGTTGATACTAGTAAAACAGGAACCTATACTATTACTTATACTGTTTTAGATAGTCTAAATAATAAAACAGAAGTAAAAAGAGAAGTTGAAGTAGTAGAAAGATTAAAATCAACTGTAAAAACTCTTTTAGGAGATAAAACAAGCTTTACTGGTGAACCTGAAAATAATTACATATATTTTTCTAATATGTTATTTAGAATAGTTGATATGGATAAAGATAATGTAAGAATAGTATCTAATACTGATATTTCTAATGTCAACTATAATGGTATTGAAGAATGGTTAGACGAAGTCTTTTATAAACACCTAAATACTGCTTCTAAAAAACTAATTGTTGAAAATAAATACTGTAATATGAGTGTTAGTCCTGAAAATCTTACTGCTACGGAATGTAGCTCAACAACAGGTAACAAGAAAGTTTATATACCATCAATTGTTGATGTAAATAAGGCAGGAAATACTGTTGATAATTTTATGGAACCAGCTACAATGAGTTGGTTAGGAACAGCTAAAGACAAGAATGAAGCCTACATTGTTAGAAATTTCTTTACAAATGACAATTCGGCATTCCTAAGCTTTGATAAAAAATATAACTTTGGCGTTAGACCAATTATCACGATAGATGGTAACACTCTAATAAAAAGTGGTACAGGAACATATGATGATCCATATTATTTAGGAGATAGCAAGAAAGGAAAACCTAATTCTTTAGTTAGTGAAAGAGAAACTGGAGAGTATTTAAAAATTAGTGATTATCTATTTAGAATAATAGAAACAGATAATGATGGAACAACTAAAGTTATCGCTGAAAATTCATTAAGACAAGATGGTGCAAATATTAAAACTTCTTATGCAGATGATAATAAAATTTATAATCCTAAAGAAAAAGAAAATGTAGGATATTACATAAACAATAGAGTTTCTGAATATATTGATACATCATATTTTGTTAATAAAAATATAACAGTACCAATTTACAAAGAAGATCCTGCATACAAAGAAGAAACTAGTACTAAGAAATATAAAGTTAAGTTTTCAGCTCCTAATACATATGATATGTTTAGTGCAGCAACAAATAATGAATCATATTGGTTAATTAATTCATCAAAAGATAATAAATTGACTAATGGTATATCAGAAATAGGGGCTTATATGTATGGAGAATCAATTATGAATTCATTTGGTGTTAGAGTAGTTGGTTATTTGAAAAAAGATGCTACAATCGTTAGTGGTAAAGGAACAAAAGATAGTCCTTATAAAATAAGCAAGTAGGTGTAAAAATGAGCAATGCAAAGAAAACTAAAAGAAAATTAAAAAAACATTCTGTAGTGATATTTATTACTACAGTTCTTTGCTTGCTAGTAGGTGGCTTTTTGATTTTCTACTTAATAAATGAGAATAAGTTTTATCAAATAGAAAGCAGAGTTGATAAGGTTGCTAAGAAAGTTAAAGAAGATAAAGCCAAAATAAAAACTGTTGGTTGGTTAAGAGTCCAGGGAACAAAAATAGATTATCCAATTATCTATGCTCCTAACTATAACTTTACATATGATATGGAAGATTTTGTTTGGACCGAAACTGATTTTGAAAAGTTAAACAACATTATATATATAAAAGGACACAACATTTTAAATTTATCTAAGAATCCTTTGATAGCAGATAAATATCACAGTAGGTTTGAACAATTAATGAGTTTTACATATCTAGATTTCGTTAAAGAAAATAAATATATTCAGTATACCTTTAAAGGGAAAGAATATTTATATAAAATTTTTGCTATATCATACCCAAAAACTTCGGATTTAGATTTATATAATAAAAGTAAGTATAGCAAGACAAAGTTAAAAAAATATATTGATGAATCATTAAAAAACAGTATATTTAAATTTGATGTAGATGTTAATAATAATGATAAAATATTATCTTTAGTAACGTGTACTAGAATGTTTGGTAATAACTATTCTTTCAAAGTAGATGCAAGAATGGTAAGAGAATTGGAACCTATAAAAAATTATGATGTCAAAAAAACTAAAGAATATGATAAGGTTGATGAACAAATGAAAGGTGGAAGTTCGAATGAAAATGAAGAAGTATAAGAAAAGAATTTTAGGGGTTGTCATAACTTTATTCCTGGTTTTTGGAATCTTTAATTATGGTGATAATAATATCATCTTTACAGTAAAAGCAGCAGGAAAAAAATGTAATAATATGTGTGACAGCAATAGTTTTTCTTTAAATGTTCGTCTTAACTCTGATATTTCTAATCAAAATAAAAAGAGTACATATGAGATAAGTACTGCTAGAGGAATATTTTCTTTAGTTAGTGTTTCTAAAGAAAATGACGCCGTTGCAATAGAAAAAAGTGGAGCTAGGCAAGGACTTTACGTAATTACTCCTGACTTAATAAATGCTGCTAGTGGATGGGTACGTTCTTACCATTTTGTTCCAAATCCTAATGTGGCCGGAGCCACAATGGAAGAAAATACTACTGATTTACAACCAGGTAGTCCAATTTTTATAGAATTAGCAGATGTCGAAGCAGATAATGTTATTTTAGCATTTAAATTAAAAGATAATCCAGGTATTAACGGATGTGATCTTAACTGTACAGATAAAGACAATAATAAATATACGACTGAAGTAGAAATGAATGTTGCTTTAACAATGAATAATGTTTTGGTAAAGGTTGCTAAACCTAAAACAAAAACTAATAAAAGATATGATGATGTATGCCGAATAATTAGAGAAGATAGTTCAACTGCACTTAGCATTGCACTTGATAAAAATGATGGATTCAAATTATTAAATATGAATGAAGACAGTATAAAAAAGTTAATGAGTAAGCGCTTAGATGATGATGAAGCTAAAAAATACTATGAAGAAAGTGTTCCTTACTGCTTTGATAAAAATGTTTACAAAAACTATAGTAAAAAAACTGTTTTAAAGAAAATAAAGCGTGCTATCCAAAATCATTACAATAGAAATGATATCCTTAGTGCTGCTACATTAGATCCAAACTCAGCATTTGATCGTGCCTTTATTGATTCAAAGTATAGGGCTGGCGGTGTTGTAGATAAAAAAACTGGTGCTAATAGTAAAGCAGCTTGTACATCTAATGGAAGCCTAAATTCTGATCAACAAGCAAATTCTTGTGTTGAGATAAAGGGAGATTCATTTAGTGCGAGCGATATTAGGAGTTTAAAATGTGATGCTAATTCATCAGAAGAATATAGAATAGGTGATGGAAATGGTAGCACTACTTACAACTTTTCAAACCTAAAATCATATTATACATATTCTAAAGAACCTGTGACAGTTCAATATAAAAAATATAAAACTGGTAGCGATGCAGATTTTAATTGTAAAGCCAGTGGAAGAGATGATTGTAATTCAAGTGTAAGTAATTGGAATACGGCAACAGTATGTACTAGAACTTGTGAAGAAGCTGTTGATGTTGAATATGGTCCTCCAGTTGCCACTAAAGCAGGACTATGTTATGAATATAGAGTTAGAGTAACAAGCAGAATAAAATGTTATTCAGAAATTAACCCAGATGGTGGACCTAACGAGGATATCCCAGTTACAACACCAGTACCTTTCTGTATGCACGTTGCACAAAAAGGATCAATAAGTTTTGCAGGACCTAATGAAAAATATGAGAAATGTATAAAAGAATGTGATAATGGTGAATATACACAAAAGTGTAGTAAGAAATGCTACAACCAAGTATATGCGAGTGGAAATCGTAAATTAACTGTTGATTATGAAACTGATGCTACAAAGATGTTTGCAATAGATACTTTAAAAAAGAATGAATTTGTTGGCGTAAACAATACAAAATATAATGCTTGGAATGAAGATAATAACCCACATTACATAAATGATGGTGGACACATAACTTACATTGGTGCTTATGCTAGATGGTACAAGGAAAATAAAGAAGGTAGAATTAATTCAACACACGGTAAAGTAAATGGATATGGCTATTTCCTTACTGAAGGAGTAGCAAGAAAGATATATGATGTATCAAATGACTACTGTTCAGCTAATTGTGACTATGTTGGTGACAGTAATGGTTTTTATAATGATGAAGATGTTGAATATACTATAAAGAAAAACCAAGAATTATATGAGAATAAACTAGATGAATGTTCTGCTTTGGCAACTTGTACTAGTAAGACAGCAGAGTTTAAAATGACTACAAATTATAATAATGGTTCAACTGATGTAACTATTGAATATCCTTCAAGTGGCAACAGTAAGGTTACTTCTGAAAAGGATAATATGCCTGCACAGTATCCAACATTAAAAGGTTGCAAAACTGGAAAAGATTGTGCTACAGATAGTGTAATTTTCGATTACGACGGATGTTATAGAACTCCAGACAACCCTGACTCTACAAAATATAAAGAAGGAGACAAATTCTATCAAACTGAAATAACTTATCCAGGTACTTGGATAAAAGCTAAGACCCAAGAAATATCTTATACAACTAAAGGTGATGGCTGGTATAAACAAAATGAAAAATTCTGTTTGCCATTAAATGCTCAAGATGTTAACCAAAACTGGTGGATATGGCGAATGAATAAAACCGCAACTAAAGGTAATTATTACTTTGAGGATAGCACTGGAAAAGATAATAAGTGTACAGTAATTGACACTAATGCTCAAAATACTACTTATGACCAATATTCAAATAGTGCAGCCATAGACTATAATATTCACGCTATAATAAAGAGCTTTGGTCATTATGGCTGGAACTTCAACGTTGATTGCTTCTATGCCTTAAATGAAAAAGCAACTAAAGTAACTAACAGTAGTGATAATGCTAATGCTTGTAAGACAGAGCCTAAAGTTAGATCAGTTGACCTTTCAAATCTATTCCCAAGTGAAGGATCTAACAATGCTGATGCTGCTCCAGACGCTACTAAGACAGGTAGAACACCAGGCTTCAACTGGACATCAGCCGCATCTATTTCACCAACAAAAGCAACAACAAATACTGGTACAAAAAATTACGCTGTTGACCCTAGCAAATTAATTACCGCTATTCAAACACGTAAAGAAACAATCTTTGATGAAAAGAATGAAAACACTTATCTAGATTATTCTTTCCACTTAGACCAAAGTGTTCTTAGTGCAATAAGAAAATACAACCAAGGAAAGTCATATACAACCTTCAATGGTCGTTTCAATACAAGTACTACTCAGGGTGATGGTGTTAATAAATACGGACTTATAACTTACGAAAGTAACTTGTTCTATCACAGCGATGGCTATGGTGGCGATGCTATAGGTCAAAAATACGTCAAAGCAACAGGAAATATTGGTTGCAACAACGATGGTGTTGGTTCAAACTGTGAAATATTTTCTGATTAATAAATAAGGAGGTAATGGTAAGATATGAATAAAGGAATGTTAACTGTAGGTATCATAATTTTAGCATTAATTGCGTTATTACTATTCAATGTACTTAATAATTATAGTACCGGTGGAGAATTAGATTATTACTTATTAAAAGAAACAACCCAAGCAGCTATGATGGACGCCATTGATAAAACATACGAAAGAGATCAGGGCTTAACAAGAATGGACAAAGAGAAGTTCATTGAGAACTTCCTTCGTCGCTTTGCCGATGGTGTTGATAATACTAGAACTTACGATATAAAATTCTATGATATCAACGAAATACCACCAAAAGTAAGTATCAAAGTAAACTCAGATACTGTCCTAAGTTTTGATGGTCAAGCTGCTCAAATTGATACCAGAATAAGTTCAATTGTTGAAGACTCTAACAAAGACGACCCTCTAATTGAAAGCAGCCTTAAAGACCCTAACAACGATATAGGTAAATCAATGGGTACAAAGAATACTGATAAATAAAAAGAAAGAAGGGAATTATAATGGGAAATTTAGGAAACAGTTTAAAAAAATTTATGCAAAATAAAAACACTGTTACTGTAGTTGGTGTAATACTGGCAATTGTTGTTTTATACGTAGCCTATAATATGCGTGTAAAATCAGCAATTAACCCAATTAGTGTACCCTATGCACTAGAGCAAATTGGTCCAGCTACCCAGATAACAGCCGATAAAGTTGGAACAAAACAAATCCCACCATCTATGCTTGATGGTGCTGATGTAATTACTAATATTGGTGCTGTAATCGATAAGTATTCTAGAGAAGATACAATTATTCCAAAAGGTAGTTTGTTTTATAACGCTACCGTTGTCGAAAAAGAGCAACTAAGAACTAATATTATACTTGATTATCCAAAAGGCTATGTTCTATACAACTTAGCAGTAGACAATAACTCAACTTATGGTAATTCCGTATATCCAGGTAACTATGTTGATTTATACCTAAGAATTACCCATCGAGTTGTTGATGCTAGTCAAGCAACTGAACAAGATAATGCAATAATGTTTGGTAAATTAGTATCTAATATCAAAGTTTTAGCTGTTAAAGACTCTAATGGCGATGCTGTCTTCTCTAACTTAGACGAAGCTAAAACACCATCAATGATTATCTTTGCTGTACCTGAAGAATACTACATATTGCTAAAAAAATCAGAATATCTACAAACCTTTAGTTCAGCATTAGTTCTAGTCCCAACAAACGAAAGCTTAAAAGATAATCCAGGTGAACTAGAAATTAGTAGTGAACAATTAAAACAAAGAATTAATGAACTTACATATTGGGATGAATCAATGTCCTAAGATTTTATAGAATAAAAAGGGTGATATAATGAACGAAAATATTTTTGACAAATTAGACTTTGGACCATTAAGATCCTTACTTGATAATGACGATATAACCGATATATCTTATGATAACGGTGGCCAAATATGGATTCGTTCATTACAACAAGGGTCAATGCGAGTAGAAGTTGAAGGCGCAACCCCTGAATTTATCGAAAAACTAGCCTTTCAGTGCTCAAACGTTATGGGAACAACATTTAATAATGCTAAACCTTTCCTAGATGCTGAATCAGCTGAATTGCGTCTTAACTTTGTACATCCATCTATCGCAACTAATGGAATAGCCTTAGTTATTCGTAAAACTCCAGCTAAGATTCGACTTGAAAAAGAAAAACTAATTAACGAAGATTATTTTACCAATGATATTCACGACTTTTTAATAAAATGCGTTGAAGGTCACTGTAATATAATGGTTGCTGGAGAAACTGGTTCTGGTAAAACTGAGTTTATTAAATACCTAGCTAGTCATACCAAAACTAATGAAAAAATTATTACAATAGAAGATACACTAGAGTTGCACTTAGATAAAATATTTCCTCAAAGAGATATCGTCGCTATGAAAACAAATAACGTTGCCAGTTATTCCGATGTTTTAGTAACCTGTATGCGACAAAATCCTAAGTGGATACTTCTATCAGAAGTTCGTAGTGCCGAAGCTGTTTCAGCCGTTCGTAACTCTATATCATCAGGACACAATATCTTGTCAACAATTCACGCCGATAAAGCATCCGCTATACCATATCGTTTGTATTCCTTAATGGAAACCGACTTGGATGTTAATCAGTTCTTATCGACAATATATCGTTATATTCAAATAGGTGTTCATATCAAAGCTTTTTATAGCAAAGAATATGGTAAGTTCCACCGTGAAATCGATGAAGTATGTGAATTCTTTGTTGATGATAACAATGTTCCTCAAGCACGTGTGATATATCAAAAAATATATGGTCAAACACCAGCTATGCGAATGCCTAGTGAACATTTAAGAGAATATTTAAGTAATCAAAATATAGATGTTTCTAAAATTGTTGAAAATCTACCAGAAGAGTTCCCATTCAAAGAACAAGCTGAAGCTGTAGAATATGAACAATATGATGATGGTAGTGCTCATAGAGAAAATATTGAAGAAAAAAAAGAAACAAATGAAGAGAATAATACTGAAGTAGTTCCTACTGAAGAAAATAGTGTTGTAACAGAAGAAAACAATGTAGTAGAAGAAGTAAAAACTGAAATACCTGCTCAAGTAGTTAATACTGAAGCCGTCGTACAAACACAACCAGTTCCATCTATAAGCGATAGTATTCCACCTCAGGTAGCTCAAGTACCAGTGCAACCCGTACAACCCGTTGTCACTGAAACTCCAGTTCCAACACCTATAGCTACACCTGCACCTACAGCTACTCCTAGTGAAATACCTCAAGTAGTAGTTCCTACTTTACCTAGTACAAATTAGTAGAAAGGGGTAATGTCCAATGTACATTGAAGAATTATTATTTATAATTTTATTAGTAATTGGAATATATTTATATCGCAATTATAAAGGACAAAATGTTGGTAAATATGTCGTTAGCCAAGCCCAAGCAATGTATGATAAATTTGCTCCTTATTCCTTTAAAATTGTTCGTGAAAAAACAAAAGAACTAGGTCAAGAATATACCCCAAGACAATATATGATTCAAATTATTGTTATTTCTGGTTTTACTGCCGTAGTAACATATCTATATTTTTATAATTTAGTTATTTCAATAGTATATGTCTTAATATCTATGACTTTTGTTCCATATTTAACTTATTTAAGATGTAAAAGAGTCTATAGTGAATTCCTGTTTGAACAAATACAAGTTTATACTTCAAACGTTATTATGGAGTTTGCAACAACTCAGTCATTCGTTAAAGCCCTTGAAGGTGTCAGAAACTCCGGCGTCCTAGAAGATCCTGTCCTAAGTGATGTTGATAAAATGATTAATATGTCTTATGAAAATGGTACAATTGATGAAGCTCTTGACTATATGAGTAAATTATATCCTTACTATATAGTTAAAAATATGCACCAATTATTCTTACAAATAACTAAAGAAGGTGCCAGAGATTCTTCAGAATCTCTTGAAAATATGCAAATGGATATCGATATGCTTGTTGAAAGTGTTTATCGTGACCGTATTGAACGTGCTTCTTTCCATAAAAACTTCTTACAATTTGGTATTATGCTTTATTTAATGGTTATGCTTGTTCAATACCTGTTAGGAAGAGAAACTTACTTAGTATTACTCGACCGCTGGTATGTATCGGGACTATTGCACGGCGTGTTGATAGTTAATACATATTTCCTTTTAAAAGGGGAAAAATATTATAATGAGAATGTAGGTGCTGAGTAATGGAAATAATTATTGTTGGAGCAATTATCTTATTTATTCTTGTTTATAATAATACTATTAATAAGGATAAATTTTTTGCAGATAATCAAAAATATTTAGAGCTCGTTAGAGAAGAAGATTATACATTCTTAGTTTATGCTAGATATGGTGAAGAGGCTGATGCCGATCAATTATATATGAAAAGAGTTACTTATGCCGCTATTATGTTCTTTGTTGTTTTAGCCTTTACAATAAGTTCCTCTAATTCAGCTGATATAATTAATTCACAATTCTTTTTAAACCTAGTCTTAGCTGCCGTAGTTGCTGTATTGGTTTTTAAGATGCCCTATACTCAACTAAAAAGATATTATAAAGCTCATTTACACGAAATTGACATAATGTTGCCATATTACTTAAAAAGCTTAGAAATTTTAATACAACATTATACTGTACCAGTTGCAATAGGTAAATCAATAAATGATGCACCAGATATCTTTAAGCCAGGACTTCGAAAAATGATTGATAGAATTAATGCTGGTGATTCTACTGTTGACCCTTATATGGAATTTGCCAATACCTATCCAGTTAGAGATTCAATGCGAATGATGAGACTACTTTATCGTTTAGGAATAGGTTCTCAAGAAAGAAAGCAAGATCGTCTTATGATGTTTGCAAGAACTGTTTCTTCTTTACAAAATAAAGCTCGTGAAACAAAATATAAAGAAAGACTAAATCATATGGAGAGTCAAACAATGGTAATGCTTGTCGTTACAGGTATTGGTGTTATGTTAATAATACTAATCTCTATGATGATGATGTTTAGTATGTAAAATAAAAATAAAATGTTGTGAAAATCTTTGATATTTGTTATAATTATTTTAAGATATTGAAAGGATGTGAAAGCTAATGAAAGCAGCAACAGGAGAATTAAACTTAACAGTAATTACTCTTATTGCAATAGCAGCAGTAATTGGTTTCTTTTGGATGATGTGGCCAAGTATTCAAAATGCAATTAATACTCAATGGGCTAATATCTCTAGTGACCACGGTATGGTAATTGTTGAAAGAAGATAGAGGTGGAATAAATGCGTGATGCTTATGGTGGAATAGTTAACATAACAATTATTGTCGTTTTTTTAGTCATTGTTTCTGGTTATTTAGCCTTTAATGTTAATTATACTAAAGCCTTCAGATTAAAAAATAAAATTATTTCCGTTTTAGAGGAATATGAAGGCTCAGGCTATCGAAATAGTCAAAGTACAGCTAGGACAAAAATAAGAGAATATGCTAGTCAAATTGGTTATAATACCAATAAGCCAAAAGTTGATGGTACTGGCTGGGTTCAAGATGATGTTGGTTACTGCATAAGATTCATTGAAAAAACAGGTAGTAGTGATTCTATCGTAAATGAACAGACAGTGGGAAAGAAAAGAGGCTATTTTGAAGTTGTTACCCAAATTAATATAAATATTCCAATTATAAATAATATTATGGGGCTAAGTATATTCCAAGTAAGTGGCTCAACTAATACAATGGATGCCGTTCTCTAATGGAAAGGTGAAAAATAATGAATGTAATAATATGTAATGAACAGCAAGAAAGATTATCCACATTAGATGTGGATATAATAAAAAATATTACTGGTATATTTGAGCCAATAGAAATAGTAGAAATGTTTAAAAACTTTTTCTACAGTAAAATGATAATAGATGTTACCGCTATCAAGCATTATACAGAAACAAAAAGTTATGAAATTATTTCTAAAGGACTAGATCCTGATAAAATAATTTTTTATTTGCCAGACGGTAGTTCCCTATGTACGCCTAGTTTCTTAGCGAATTTAGTTAAGTTAGGTATATATAATTTTACGACTAATTTAGATGGTATAAAAATTTTATTAAAAAGGTCTAATACTTTAAAAGATGTTGAAAGCATAGTAAAACTCGGAAGAGAAACAACCAATTATACTAGTTTTTCTACATCCAGTACCAGCGATTCTGTTGCCACTCAAAGTTATAGCAGTAATTCAATTGTTATAGGCTTTAAAAATGTAACTGATCACGCAGGTGCTACTACTCTAATTTATATGTTAAAAAAAGAATTAGATTCTTCTTTAGGTAAGAATGCTACCGTAGCAATAGAAGTAGATAAAAATGACTTCTACCTATTTAATGATAAAGATATGATATCTACTAGGTTATCAGATGTAAGAGCAGCAATTACAAAATTAAATAAAAAAGTTGTTCTAATAGACTTAAATAATTCTAGTGATACTGGTATGTGTTCAGCTGTATTTTACTTAGTTGAACCTAGTACTTTAAAGTTAAATAAATTAATTAGAAGAAATAAATCAGTTTTTATGAATTTGAAAAATAATAAAGTTGTTCTTAATAATAGTATGCTCGCAACGAATGATATAGCTGATTTTGAAAATGAAGCTAATATTAAAGTTTTTTTCAATATACCGCCACTTGATGAAAGAAAAAGGAATGGTATATTAAATGATTTTTTAGTTAAAATAGGCTTACTAGACAAGCCTATATCCCAGTTTAAAGGTAATTCAGGAAAAATATTTGGCTTATTTAGACGATAAATAATTGACAAGAATTACTATTTAATATTATAATGTTAAAAGAAGGAGAGGTTTTTATGAATACAGATGCCTGCGGTGGATTAGGTCCAATAGTAAGTGTTATAAAAAGAGGTATTTTTCCACTAGTTCAAATTGGTATTCCAATACTTTTAATTGTTTTTGGAACAATTGATTTAGGTAAAGCCGTTATTTCTAGTGATGAAAAAGAAGTAAAACAGGCTCAAGGAAGATTAATTAAACGTTTTATTTATGCAGCTGCCGTATTCTTTGTAGTTACTCTTGTTTCTGTAGTTATGGGTATCATAGCTAAAGGTGGAGAAGGAGATACTACTAGTTGGCAGTCTTGTTGGAACTCAATTGAGTAGTAAATAGCAAAGCTTTGCTATTTTTTTTTTCAAAAAATTAATTTACCCCATTGCTCAAAGCAAACGAATGTATTATAATAAAATTGTGGTAGAGATGTATATATGAATGAAAATAAATTAGAAACCATTTCAAATTTTTTGAAAAAATAATAATTGTATTATACAAAATCACTAGTTGTTTAAAAGCTTTTAGATAACATATTACGATATTGGCAAGCCAATATTAGAGTTGATAAAAAGAGTTTAATAATTTTGCAGACGCGTCTGCAAAATTAAAAAGGAGGAATTAAAATGTTGGCAACTGAAGTGAAAGATTTTAAAACTACTATAAATGATATAGTATCAAAAATCGAAGAAACACAATTAGAAATATTTCAATCAGCCAATGTAAATGTAATGGATTTGTATTTTTATATTGGAAAAGTTATTGATGATAGAGTAAAATGGGGAAATAAGTTTGTAGAAGAATTATCTATTGAAATAAAACTTAAGTTTCCTAATACTAAAGGCTATTCTCCTAGAAATCTTCATAATATGAGAAAATATTATTTGTCTGTTAAAGATGATGAAAAATTAAAAGAATATTCTTATAAAATTCCTTGGTCACATAATTCAATAATAATGGATCGAGTTAAGGACAATAATCAAAAAATATGGTATATAAAAGAAACTTATAATAATGGTTGGAGTTATGATTATTTAGAAACTCAAATAAGAAGAGACGCATATGGGAGACAAATTCTTGGTGATAAACCTAATAATTTTAAACTAACACTTCTACAACCGCAAAGCTCTTTAGCAAAAGAAATTATGAAAGACCCTTATATATTTGATGTTGGTGCACTGCGCGAGAATTTTGTAGAAAGAGATATTGAACAAGCAATGATAGATAGAATTAAGATGACATTGTTAGAATTAGGGAACGGTTTTAGTTTTATTGCTAATCAATATAGAGTTACAGTTAATGATGAAGAAAATTTTATCGATTTATTGTTTTATCATACGAAATTGCATTGTTATATTGCTATTGAACTTAAAAATAAAAAGTTTATACCAGAATATGCAGGAAAAATGAATTATTATTTATCTGCACTAGATGATATGCTAAAAACAGAGCTAGATAATCCATCTATAGGTATTATACTTGTCAGAAATAAAAATAAATTAAATGTGGAATATGCATTAAGAGATATAAATAAACCAATTGGAGTTAGCTCATATGAACTATCGGAATATTTGCCACCTGAAATCTTAAAACAATTACCAACTGAAGAAGAATTAAATTTGCATATTGATTTAGAAAATAAATAGTGTCATTTTTATTTAAAGAATGGCTATGTATGGAAGCAAATGAATATAAAGCTTTTAAAGTTTTTTATAAAGAATCTGTAAGAAATAATATGTCTGATATAGAACAAGAAAACCTGCTAAAAAAGTATATACCTCTTATGGCTAGAACAAAATAAAGAAATTGCAAAACACTAAAATTAACGTAAATAGTAATTGTTTGACATTGCTATTTCCTTTTTCTTTTGATATACTTATTATGTTAGATTATTTATGGAGTGGTCTAAGTGAAAAAAATACTTGTTTTATTACTACTCACATTGAGCTTTTTTCTTGTTACTCCAAAACAAGTAGAAGCTTTAGAAGTAAAAGAAATTAATGAAAATTCATTAATTAATTTTCATAGTGTTATAAAAAATAATACTTTATTATTAGACGTAGAAGAGGAAGAAAACGTTGACGAATGGATGAATGACTATAATCAAGAACAAAATTGTAGTAATGATGACTCTCTTCTTGGTAACCCAAATGACCCTGACTCAGTTGCCTGGTTATTACAAAAAATACTTAATTATACTAGAGTAATTGGACCAATATTAGTAGTAATACTTAGTAGTATTGAATTTGCTAAAGTAATTATTCAAAGTGATGATGAAGCTATGGGTAAAGCTCAAAAGAAGCTTATTAATAGACTTATTTTAGTAGCGGCATTATTTTTTGTTCCTACTTTAGTTGAACTTATCCTACAAATTTTTGGAATTACAGGAGATCCAACCTGTGGCATAAAATAATTTAGAAAGTGGAGGTGAACTGAGAATGACAGACTTAAAAAAAGCTGATTTTGTAAGTAACTTATTTAGAAGTGTTGGTGCTTTCTTTGCTCGACCAGCATTTTGGTTACTTGGCATAGTTTATCAAATCTTTTTTAACATCTCAACAGCTGACTTATTTAATAATGCAACTGTTTTAGGTTTTTATAAAAGAGTTCAGTTAATTATCGGTGTATTTATGATTTTTCAGTTGGCAGTCACTATATTAAAAGGTATAGTTAGTCCAGACGAAGCCTTTGGTTCAAAATCAGGCTTAGGTACAATAATTACTAGAGTTATTTTTGCTCTTGTTCTATTGACAGTTCTAGTACCAGTAAGTATTCCAGGAGCAACCACCGAATATGAAAGACAAATAAATAATAATGGTTTGCTTTTTGGTACCTTATATTCTTTGCAGCACCGATTATTATCGAATAATACAATTGGAAGATTAGTTTTAGGTACGTCAAGTGGCGCCACTAGTGATGGTAGTTCAAACACAGGTCTGACCGGTGCCGATAAACAGGCAGAAGAGCTGTCAAGATCTTCCCGAATATTCACTTCAACAGTTCTAAAAGGTTTTGTTCGTATTAATTTAGTGCCTGAAGGAGATCGTCAGGATACATCAGATGGCAAAACTGAAGAAATGGATAATGATAATAGAGTTTGTAAAGATATCGATGATGATATCTTGTCAGCTTATACTAAAATAGATGCTGATCCAGGTGAAATACTTGACCTTATCAACGAAAAATGTACTATAAGTAAAAATGAGCCTTGGTATAACGGAAGTAGAGATAAATATGTCTTTGCCGAAAACGTTTTTATTGGAGCTATCGTTGGTTTTGTATTTGTATTTATTTTACTAAGTTTCTGTTTTGACATTGCCATTCGTGCTGTTAAATTAGCTGTTCTTAGAATAATTGCGCCAATTCCAATAATTAGTTATATGGACCCAAAAGGTGGTAAAGATGGTGCCTTAAATTCTTGGATAAAAGCTCTTACTTCAACTTATATTGATTTATTCGTAAGATTAGCTGTTATCTATTTTGTAATATATCTAATTCAAGATATGATAGTAAATGGTGTTGCTATGAACAACGCTAGTGGTATGGTTGGAATACTTTCTGTAATAGCTATTTGGATAGGTCTATTTATGTTTGCTAAGGAAGCACCAAAGTTTATTCGTCAAGTTTTAGGTATGAAGGAAGACAGTGGCAAAGGAATATTCGGTGGTTTACGTGGAGCAGCAAATATAACATCAAGAGCTGCTGCCATAGGCGCAACAGCTCTTGGTGCAGTTGGTTCTTTCAATGCTTCAAGAAGAGCTAGTAAAATGGCCGATGACGCAAATGGTGTTACTGAAAAACTAGAAAGTGCCAATTTTGCTAGAAAATTAATGAATAAAGGTAAACACGTAGTTGCCGGCATTTTGGGTGGAGCCGGTGAAGTAGCAACTGGTGTTAAAACAGCTGCCACTTCAAAAGAACAGCCTCTTTCAAAGACTATGGAAAATATTCAAAAGCGTAATGCTAAAGCTATTTCTAGAGGAGCAGCAGGCTCTACAACATTTGGGCGTGCTGGAACTAGTATGTATAGATTAGTTGTTGGTGAAGATAAATATGAACAAGAGGCAAGACAAGTTGAACATCTTAAAGGTATTTCTACAACAGGAAAAGATTTGAAAGAATACCTAGAAGATCGTGCTGTAAAAAAAGGTGGTTCATTAAAGTTGGCTGGCTATAGGACCGATGCAACAGGAAAAAGAATTGGATTTACTACTACATTAGATGAATGGAAAAATGCATTTGGTATTGCTCAACAACGTGGTAATGCAACCTTCACTGTTGCTGGTCAAACCTTTGAAACATTTGGAAGTGAAGCGAAAAGTATTGATGGACAATTAGTAACAGCTGCCGGAAAACAATGGGCTAACATAGAAAAAAGCAAAGGTGCTAGTATGGATCCGGCACTTAGACAAAAAGTTGAATCATTTGAAGATTCAGGTGGAGCAGCTCAACTTGCTAATCCTGCCGATATATTTGATTCTGATGCTGTTAAGAATGTTGCTGTTAAAGCCGGTGGTGATGCTGATAGAATTGAAAGATCTGCAGCTTACCAAAAACATAAGGCAGATCACGGAGCTACTGGCGGTAATAAGGGAGTGTGATATAAGTGAATTATTTAATTCCTGCTAATACTAAGAAAGGACAATTAATACTAGGTATCTTTAGGCCATTCGACTTAATCCTCTTTAGTTGTGGTATCTTAGCAACCATTATCTTGCTTGCTTTCTTACCACTTTCATCAACACTAGTTACTATACTAGTCTTAAGTCCTGCTATCGTAACTGGCTTTCTCGTTATGCCAGTTCCATATTATCATAATATGCTAAATATTATCGTTGAACTGTATGAGTTTTTGACTAATAGACAAACATATCGTTGGAAGGGATGGTGTTATAGATATGGCCAAAAAAAATAGTAGTGGTTTTACCGAAGATTGGTTACCTTTGCGAGCAATTCAAAATAATATGATTATCACTAAAGATAACCAAAAAGTTAGTGGTGTTAAAATAACCCCTCGAAATATTTTTATTCTTGATAATGATATGCAAAATAATATTTTAATTAGTTTAAGAAATTTTTATAATACTTTGGACTTTGAATTTTGGTTAATAGTAGCGGATAGACCAGTAGATATTTCCGTTTATATGTCACAAATGCAACTATTACTTAATGAAACTTCCTCACCAGCTATTAGAAAATTAATTATGCAAGACATTGACAAAGGAGAAACATTTATTCGTAACAATGTTGTTGATACAGAATATTACTTTATGTTTAAAACCAAAGATGAAGATTTATTGCAAAAAAGAATAAGAATGATGATAAATGGGTTAGCGCAGTGTGGACTTAACGCATCCCAAATTAGTAACTCTGATTTAAGACTCGTTCTTGAAAACTTCCTAAACGGTGGAAATACAACTGAATTTGGGACGGTGATGCCAGTATGAGTACAGGTTTAAGAAGTCAAATTGCGCCAAAAGGCCTACATTTTTCACCAAGTGATTTTATAATTAGTGATAAATACGCAACCATTATGACCGTTGTATCATATCCAAAATACATTATGCCCGGTTACCTATCATCACTAACTAATATGTCTGGTATTAAAGTTGTTGTTAAACATATACCAGTTCCTTTCCAAGAAATGTCAAAAATGCTTAATAAACAAGTAGCTGAATTAAAAGAAAGATACCAAAATGAAAGAGACCAAACCGTTCGTGAAAGAGTAAGACAAGATGCCGAAAGTTTGGAATACTTTACCTCTATGCTTGCTGGTAGTCAAGCTAGAATATTCGACTTCCAAATGCACATTATGATAACAGCCGATACTAAAGAAGAATTGGAATTAAAGAAAGTAAATGTCAAAAACTACTTAGATGCTATGGAACTAAGAGCCGTTTCTCTACGTTTTGAACAAGAAAAAGTCTTAAAATCCATTATTCCAATTTTCCCATCACAAGATGTTGAACAAAGAATTGGAACCCCAATTCCCTCTGTTACTATTTCCGCTATGTATCCTTTTATCTTTGATAGTATAAAAGACCCAGGACTTTCAACTTTACTTGGTGTTGACTTTTCTGGCGGTGTAATTTTATTCAACCAATTCTTATATAAAATAAGAAAAGAAAATAACCGTAACAATGCCAATATGATTATTCTTGGTACATCAGGTTCCGGAAAATCAACTGCGGCAAAACTTATGTTAAGAACTCACATTAGAAACGGTTGTCAAATAGTTATTGTCGACCCCGAAGATGAATATCGAGAAATAGCAAGAACCTATGGAGGCGATATCGTCGACATAGCTAAAGGTGGCGAATTTGGTTTAATTAACCCTCTAGAAGTTGTCATCGATGCTGATGAAGAAGAAATAAAACAGGGCCTTGGCTATACCGTATTAACAAGAACACTTCAATTTCTTAAAGCCTTTATGAAATATTATGACCCATCTATTGAAGAAGATGTCTTAACAATGTTTAGTGAAATAGTACAAGATACTTATAAACGTTTTGGAATAGACTTCAATACCGATTTTTCTAGATACACATCAAGTGATTATCCAACCTTTAGTGATGTTTATGCCACTATTAGAGGTCGCTTAATGTCAATGACAGAACAAACCCAAGAAAGAGATATTATGGAACGTCTAGAACTAAAAGTAAGACCAATTACTAAAGAACTAAAATTCTATTTTGATGGTCATACAACAATTAGACGTGATAGTGACTTTATGGTCTTTAACATCAAAGAACTAATGAATAGTGACTCTACAGTTAGAAATGCCTTATTCTTTAACGTTTTAAAATATGCTTGGGGTCTATGTCTTGATTATAATGTTGATACCGTATTAATGATTGATGAAGCCCACGTCCTTTTAGGTGACAACAACGCTCTAGGAGCAGACTTCCTAGCTCAAGTTCAAAGACGTGCTCGTAAATACAATACTGGTACAATTATCATTACTCAACAACCAAGTGACTTTGCTGACCAAGCTGTTATTACTCAGGGTAAAGCTATTTTCGATAACTCATCTTATTACCTAGTAATGGGTCTTAGAAAACAAGCTGTTGAAGACTTGGCTTTATTAATAGATTTAAATGATAGTGAAAAAGAAAGTATTAAACACTATTCTCAGGGCGAAGCTTTATTCGTCTGTGGAAATAGACGTATGAGAATAAATATTGCAGTTACCCAAGAAGAATTAGATTCCTTTGGTAGTGGTGGAGGACTATAAAATAAAAAAGAAGTAAGGTGATGTATTATGTCATATGAAAGTAGACGAAATAATAACGAAATTAATACGCCTAAAACCCATAATAAGACTAATAATACAAGCCTACCTTCACCTAAAGAAAGAGAAAGAAGACAACGAGAAAAATCTTCATCCAAAGCCATTAAAGGAGCCGCAACAGGAGCCGCTAATGCCTTTGCTGGCCCTGTAGGTGGCAAAGCCGTTGACTTAGCTTCAAAAACAAAAACAGGTCAACAACTTTTAAATAAAGGTGGCCAAGTTTTAAATAAAATGCCTGGTGTAGGAAAAACTTTAAATAAAATAGATAATCTGACTAATAAAGCTAAACCTATACCATCTAAAGAAAATAATAATATTAATCAAGCTACTCCCACTAATAATAACCCTAATTCTGATGAACAAAATAATATTCCTAATCAAAATAATAATATAGAAAACAAAGGCCCAGGCTATCCACCATCTCCAGTTGCCGAACAAAGTGATTCAGAAGCTGATACAAACTCTTCTCCTCGAATAGCCGGTCTAGGACCTTTTTCAAGAAAAAATAATTCCAAGGATAAAGAAAATTCTAATGAAGAAGAAACAACCACTGCTCCAGGAAAAGTAGCTGGTCGTTTTATGATGTCAATTGGTGCTAAAATAGTTCTCCTAGTCGCTCCAATAGTTATCATAATTGTTATAATTGTTTCCTTAGTTGGTAGTGTAGTAGGTGGTGTTGGTGACTTTGTTGACGCCTTAGGCGCAATGTTTACCGCTGGTGGCGAAACTGGTGATGTTGAAGTTGCGGCCCCTACAAAAGAACAAGAAGATTTTTATAATCGCATAAATGATGTCAAATTAGAATATCAAGCTAATGGTAAAAGTGTTGACCCTTTAAAAATTGCCGCTGTCTATCGTATCTTTTTCTCAGAAAAAGTTAAATATGGTTATAAAGATATGACCGAAGAAATAATCAAAGATATTGCCGACTGTATGTTTATGGGAAATAGTTACGATGAAGACGTTTTTAAAGAAAATCTAACTGAATATCTAATACCTAAATATTATCCTAAATCATCTGATGATGAAAGAGAAGAAATAGTTAATGAAATTTTTGAATATATGGAAAGTTACTATAGCCTTATTGGTGAAGAAACTGATTCTGCTTGTGCTTCCGTTGGAACTTGTATCTATGATATAAAAGGCTTTTACATACCTGTTACAGGTAATATAAATAAAAGTATGAACATTTCTAATTTAATGGTTCGTCTAATGGAATGTGGTCCTCCCTATGGAACAGGAAATGATAATACCCCAATAGACCAGCCTCTAGTTCCATTTGAAGACTACATTATGGGTGTAGCTTACGGTGAAGTTTATACGACCTATGACGATGAAGCCATCAAAGCCCAAATGGTCGCCGCTAGAAGTTATGCTCTATCCCGTGCAACCTCTGTTGGTAACGCAGGCGGCAAAAAATTAGAACAAGAAGATGGCGAGTGGATATTACAAATATCATCTTGTGTTGCCGACCAAGTCTTTTGTAATGTTGATGAAGGCTGTTCCTATATGGGTGGTGGCGATGGTCAAGGTGGTATTGTTCGTAGTGGTATTATTCCTGGTGCTGTTAGAACTATGCCAGCCTTGCCAGCTGACCATAAATTACGTGCTTTAGCCGCTGAAGTTCAGGGCGAAGTATTAGTAAATAATCAGGGTAACATTATGTATACCGGTTTTGGTAGTGGAACCCAACGAAAAATGAATGAGTTAGCTCAAAATGGTTTAAATTATCGGCAAATTTTAATGGAACTTTACGGCAGTGCTGGAGCAACTGACATCGAAAAAGGAAATTGTAATACTGGCGACTCTTGTAGTTCTTTCTCATCATCAGGACCTTATGCTAGCTGGAAACAATATACTGGTCCGTGGACCGATGTTCCTCTAGGTAAAAGTGACCAAACAATTAAGAGTGCTGGTTGTTTAGTCACATCAGTTGCTATGCTAATCGCTAAAAGTGGCGTACCTACCAAAATCGAGGACTTTAACCCAGGAACTTTCGTTGAATTCTTAAATAAAAACAATGGCTTTTCAGGTGCCAACTTCCTTTGGGCTAGTGTCTCTTCAGTTGCGCCATCCTTTACATATCAAGGAAAAGTAAACGTCACTGGAAAAACGAAAAAAGAAAAAAAGAATATCCTAGAAGGACTTCTTCAAAGTGGTAACTATGTAGTAGCGGAAGTAAAAGGTTCAACAGGTCAGCACTGGGTTGCGATAGATGGCATATCTGCTGATGGAAAAATTTTAATGATGGACCCAGGTAGTGATGCAACCGATATGTGGGGTCAATATTCGTGGAAAAATACCAGCCAATTTTCTTATTTTAGTGTTAATTAAAGGAGAAATCTATGCGCAAAAAAAGAACTTATATCATATTGTTAATTATTCTAGTAGCTTATTTTTTAGTTCTCTATCTTTTTATTGGAAAAGATAATCTAAAAAAAGAGTCTTTTTCCACAACTATTATGGTAGGGGATAATACCGTTTGGGCTCTTTCCGGTAAAAGATGGCTAAATATTACTAAACAAAGCTCTATTGATAGCTTAAACTGGCAGAAATTTACTGTCTTTGTCGATAATGAGAACCTAGGTAGAAACTATGTTTGGCACGATGATAAGTGGTATATTTTCGATAAAAATAAAAATGCTGTTGTAAAAACTGGTAAATTTCTTGCTTATCAAGCTAATTATAAAATAAACGTTTTAAACTATGAAGAAGAAAATATTACTGACCTAACTTATGTAAATAAAGTTCTAGAAGAAAATAATCTGTCTTCACCGTTCACAGCCAGTAGTAAAACAACCCTTGACATTGATAATGACAATATCAAAGAAGACTTTTACATAATTAGTAATGCCTTTGCTGACGAATTTGTCCCTGATACCTTATTTTCCATTGTCTTTATGGTTAAAAATGACAAAATCTATTATATTTATAAAGATATTTCCACTAATGACTTAGACTATAAGGAATGTAAACCATACTTTAATTACTTTTTAGATATTGATGATGATAAAACTTATGAAATGATTCTTAGTTGTGGTAGATATAGCATTAAAGAAGAAATTAATATGCTCTATAGCTATACCAAAGATGGTTTTAAAATAATTATCTCTAATCAATAAAATTCTTGCTAAAAATAAAATAGTAGTGTATAATAAGGCTCGATTAGGGGGCTAAATATATGAGTAAAGAAAATTTACCTGAATTAAAAGAATTATCTAATGACCAAAAAGACGAGTTAATAGAAACATTACACGAAGCCAATAAACAACTTTATAAAAGAGGTGTCTTAGTAATTGTTTGTAGTGGTCTTCTTGCCTTAGTCGGAACACATTATGGCTATAAAGAAGGAAGAAAACAAACAGAAACTGATAATTACTTATCAGCTATAAAAACCTATAATCTTCTTCAAGATAAAATCGACGCTAACTTAACTTTTCCTTTTTCCGATATTTTAAGTCAATTTAATGACTATGAGTACTACTTAATGACTAATAAAGGAGAAGAAACAGCTGAAGCAAATAAAGCACTTAATGAGTATTTCCAATTAGTTAGTCTTTATAATGAAGAATTTTTAGAATTATTTTCTTCTAATATTTCAGAAGAACAAGATGCTACCTTAGTAAAGATATATCAAAATAAGTAAACTTTTTCTTGAAAATATTGAAAATTTTGATATAATACCTATAGACGTAAGGAGGGATATTATGGCTAAAGTAGGAAATAGACAATTAAAAACTCTAGTATGTAGTGAATGTAAAGAAGAAAACTATAGAGAAGAAAGAAATGTAAAAAATACAACAGAACGTCTTGAATTAAATAGATACTGTCCTAGATGCAGAAAACATACAGTACATAAGGAGAAAAAGTAAAAATAAGTTAAATCTTATTTTTTATATACTAGGAATTTTCTAATTATTTTGTAGAAAATATAGAGGGTGAGAAAATGATAAGTACAAATGATTTAAAAAATGGTGTTACTATTCTTTACGAGGGTAATATCTACGTTGTTATGGAAACACAACACGTAAAGCCAGGAAAAGGTGCCGCAATTGTTAAAGCTAAACTTAAAAATTTAAGAACAGGAGCCATCTTTGAACAAACATTTAATGCTGGTGTCAAAGTCGCAACAGCTCGTATTGAAAAACAACTAATGCAATACTTATACAATATGAATGATGTTTATTACTTTATGAATATGGATACTTATGAACAGTTAGAATTAAATTCATCCGCAATTGGTGATGATGCTAAGTACTTAAAAGAAAACTTAGAAGTTTATATCACTAGTTATGAGGGTGAAGTACTAGGTCTAGACTTACCAGATAAAGTAGAACTTGTTGTTACTCATACAGAACCGGCTGTTAAAGGTAATACAACAACTAATGCCTTAAAAGATGCTGAATGTGAAACAGGTTTAATCGTTAGAGTTCCATTATTTATTGAAGAACAAGAAAAAATAATTATTTCAACAAGTGATGGTAAATATGTATCAAGAGCATAGAAATATGCTTTTTTTTCTTGTCAAAGGCTTCTTTCTTTGCTACAATTAAGTAAAATAGAAAGGGATTAATATATGACAAAAAAAGAAGAAATTTATAATGATAGTTGGCTTTATTCCTTAGTTTTAGCAACTCTCGTAATATTTTTAGAAGCCTTAAAGAAATATACGTTTGAAATATTTAATGTTAATTTAACCTATGCCTTATTCTTGTTACCGGCAGTTTACTTAATTACTAATTATATAACTAAAAAATATGGTTATAAAAAATGTGTTGTTTCTATCGTCGCATCAGCCTTAGCTTTAGTTTTATTTCATACTATAATTAGTCTAATTTTAAATTCTAGTTTAAAATTAGAAAATATCGGTGGGGAATTTTGTGGCTATGTCATAAGCCAATTCGTTAACTTAACAATTTATACATTCTTACTCAATAACACCAAAATAAATTATTTCTTTACCGTAATTAATTATCTT
This sequence comes from uncultured Bacilli bacterium, assembly GCA_947632735.1. GTDB lineage: Bacteria > Bacillota_I > Bacilli_A > RF39 > UBA660 > CANRGD01. The sequence continues at coordinate 29,394 of CANRQG010000002.1, forward strand.
TTTGCTCTAATAATTAATTATATGTTTTATACCTTAATTTATTTAAATAAAGTAGTCCTAGATAACTTTTGGAAAGGCTACTTCATAACTTTAATTATTCAAACTATAATTTGCTTAATAATTGGAGTACTTGATGTAAAAATAAAAAGAGGCAAAGAAAAAGATGCCTAAACATCTTTAGCATAAAAGGTGAATAAGCATCTTTTTTTATTGAAAAATGTGACTAAACTTTTCATTCTTGTAAAATTTGCCTAGACATCTTTTTGGAAACTGCTTTCAAGACTAGAATTTGAAGCAGTTTTTTTCTTTCTAAAGGAATTATATTATCGAAATTAATGTTAAAGCAAAATTATGAAACATATGCATACAAATAGATGTAAATATAGTATCGGTCTTATAATCAGCTAAAGCAAAAGTAAGCCCCATCGCTCCATAGGGAATAATATATAAATAATCAGCCCAAGAAGAAACATTGCCAATTACGTGTACTAAACCAAATATTAAAAATGATAAAAAGCTAAAAACATATTTATTCTTAAAAATATCCATCAAAGTTTTTCTAAAAACGATTTCCTCATTAATCGGTGCAATAAACGCTGCATCAATAAGCATCATAAATGGTAAAGTAGAAATCATTTTCTGTACAGCTTGTTCATTACCCGCACCACCTGTTTTAAAAACCAAATTAATTATTACATTAGAAACTATCATAATAAATAAACCTACTGTCCAGTAATTAAACCCAACATTAAGATTAGAAACTATATCTTTCTTAAACTTCTTAAAATCTTTTCCTAATTCTTTTCTATACATTAATATTAAAATAATTAATAAACATATGTTAGCAAAAATATTTAATAATACATTATTAGACATAGTCAATTTTTTTACATCTAATCTAAAAATAATTATTGGAATATATTGAAATAAATAACTTTCATTAAAAAGAATGAATACTACTATTAATTTAAAAATATTCTTTATTAAAGTCTTTTTTTGCACATTAATCACCTAATAATAATATAACACAAATTTTCCTTTAAATATTACAAAAACATCTTTTTCTTGCATATAATGTATATTTATTGTATAATACAACTAGCTTACTGGTACTCAGTTTGAAGAATTTTCCGACTTCTTACTTGGTAGTAGCGAATTTATAAGAAAGGAAGTGTTACTGTGGCATTAACTAAAGAAGAAAAAGCTAGTATTATTAAAGAATTTGCTAAAAATGACAAAGATACTGGGTCTTGTGAAGTACAAATTGCTATTCTAACAAAAGAAATTAACGACTTAACTGAACATTTAAAAGTTCATATCCACGACCATCATTCACGTAGAGGACTTCTTAAAAAAGTTGGTCAACGTCGTAATATGTTACAATACTTAGCTAAAAAAGATATTCAAAGTTATCGTGAAGTAATAAAAAAATTAGGTTTAAGAAAGTAGACACTTATTTTTCGTGTCTCTTTTTTTTCTAGATAAGGGGGATAATAATGGAAAAATACCTAGAAGATGAATTTAGAATTTATAATTTATTAGACAAAATCGCACTAGCTAGAGAAAAAGGTTTTTCACTTACTGAAGAAAGTTTTTCTCTTAAAGTTGGTCCTAAAAATTATCAAGTTCAGTTTTTAGAAGACCAAAAAGAAAATAAAAATACTTATTCCTTTATTTTAAAAAATAAGTCTAAAACTATTGAAATAAAAAGAAAAAGTAAAATAAATACTAATACTTGTGAAATAGATTATTCTATTAAAAGTAATACTTCACCTGATAATAGAAAAATAAAAGTTTCCTTTGATAAAGATAAAAAAGAAGAAGCAATTTTCTATGAAGAAACGCAAGAATCTAAAACTATTGAAAAAACTTATGACTTTAAAACCGGCAAAATCAAAAAAGTTTTTTCTAGTCCTTATACTTATTTATTAAGTAACGAAAAAATTGTTTTTCCTTTAGTTGAAGAAACCTTTGCTTTTAAAGATAATGATATCTATTTACTTCAAAAAGAAGCTCTTTCCTTTACTGATATTATAAAAAAGCTAGATGAAAAAAGTAGAGAACTTCTAACTCTTAAAAGTAAATTAGAAGAATTAAATATCGATGCTTCAAAAGAAACATCTTCATTACTAGAAAAAATAACTTCTCGTAAAGCCTATTTAGAAAATATCAAAAAACATCTATTATATGTTAAAACTAAATTATTTAAATTTCCGCCTAAATTATCTTTTATAAGTCTAAAAGAACTAGAAGAAATCGCAACTTCATTAGAAGAAAAAATTACTTTTTCTAAACAAAAAGATAATTTATTTACCAAAACTTTAAAAAAATAGTTATAATAGTTATTAGAAAAGAGGTAGTTTTATGAAAAAGAAAAAATTTGAATTAGATTTTCACGGAAGAAAATTAATTGTTGAATATGGTGAGTTAGCGAAACAAGCTGATGGCGCTGTCTTAGTTAGATATAATGATACTGTTGTTTTAACCGCCGCTGTTGTCTCTAAAAATGTTAATTTATTATCTGACTTTTTTCCATTAACAGTTAATTATCAAGAAAAACTATATTCCGTTGGTAAAATACCAGGTGGTTTTATTAAAAGAGAGGGTAGACCTAGTGAAGCTGCTACTTTAGCGGCCCGTATGATTGATAGACCAATGCGTCCTCTTTTTCCTGAGGGCTTTAAAAATGAAGTGCAAATAATATCTACTGTTTTATCCGTAGACCAAGAATGTTCTCCAGAATTAACCGCAATGTTTGGCTCATCTCTAGCTGTTTCTATTTCTAAAATTCCGTTTAACGGACCTATTGCTGGTGTTAAAATTGGTCGTGTAGATGGTAAATTTATCATTAACCCAACTCCAGAAGAATTAGAAGAATCTGAATTAGACTTAACTGTTGCTGGTACAAAAGAAGCTATTAATATGGTTGAATCTAGTGCTAAGCAAGTAAGTGAAGATATTATGCTTGAAGCTCTAATGTATGGTCATAAAGCTGTTAAAGAATTAGTTAAGTTCCAAGAAAAGATAATTGCTGAAATAGGCGAAGAAAAAATGGAATACGAAACCCTTGTTCCTGATGAAGAAATGGTAACTAGAATTAGAAGTCTAATTACTAAAAAAATGGATAAAGCTCTTCGTATTAAAGATAAATTAAAAAAATATGCAACTATTGATGAAATAAAAGAAGAAGTAATTGAACTTTACACTAAAGAAAATGAAGATAAGCTAAAAGACGAAGAATTAAAAGAATTGCTAGTTAAAGCCGAAATGGTTGTCTCAGATGTTGAATATGAATTATTTAGAAATATTGTTGTTAAAGAACATATCAGGTCTGATGGTCGAAAGATGGATGAAATTAGAAAACTATCAACAGATATTGACTTACTTCCTAGAACTCACGGTTCCGCTTTGTTCACAAGAGGCGAAACCCAAGCTCTTTCCACGACAACACTAGGGGCTCTAAATGAACATCAAATTATTGATGGACTAAGTATGGAAGACCAAAAGCGTTTTATGCTTCACTACAATTTTCCACAATTTTCTGTTGGTGAAACAGGTCGCTATGGCGCTCCTGGTAGAAGAGAAATAGGCCACGGTGCCTTAGGTGAAAAAGCCTTAGCTCAAGTAATTCCTTCCGAAGAGGAGTTCCCATACACGATTCGTGTTGTCTCAGAAATATTGGAATCAAATGGTTCCTCATCTCAAGCTAGTATCTGTGCCGGCTGTATGTCTCTAATGGCTGCGGGTGTCCCAATAAAAGCTCCTGTTGCTGGTATTGCTATGGGACTAATTACTGCTGGTGATGATTATACTATCCTTACTGATATTCAAGGTATGGAAGACCATCTTGGTGATATGGACTTTAAAGTAGCTGGAACTAAAGATGGTATTACCGCTTTACAAATGGATATTAAAATTAAAGGAATAACCGAAAATATTCTAAAAGAAGCCCTATATCAAGCTAAAAAAGCTCGTCTAGAAATCTTAAAAGTAATTGCTAAACAAATTAAAGAACCACGTAAAGAAGTATCAAAATATGCTCCAAAAATGGAAACCTTTACTATTAACCCATTACGTATTAAAGATGTTATTGGTAAAGGTGGCGAAACAATAACTAAAATTATTTGTGAAGCATCTAATGTAACAGAAGTTACTAATGTAAATGCTGTTAAAGTTGAACTTGAAGATGATGGCCGTGTAATTATCTATCATTCTGATAAAGATATTATTGCTAAAACAAGAAAAATGATAGAAGACATTACAAGAGAAGTAGAAATTGGTCAAATATATGAAGCTAAAGTTGTCAAAATAGAAGACTTTGGTTGCTTCGTTGAATTATGGCCAGGCTGTGAGGGACTAGTTCACGTTTCTCAACTTGCTTATGACCACGTCAAAAATGTTGAAGACGTTGTCAAAGTAGGCGATGAAATCATTGTCAAGGCTTTAGGTACTGATAAGAAAGGTCGTCAAAACTTCTCTAGACGTGATGCCTTACCAAAACCAAAAGAAAAAAAATCTAAAGAAAAGTAAACACCAAATTGTTTGCTTTTTTTTCTAAAAAGATGGTATACTCTTATTAGATAGGATGTTGCTATGAAAAAAGAGTTTGCTATTAAAAATAAATTTACTATGAAAAAGACCTTTTTACTAATCTTAACACTTTTTACTGTCATCTTTAGCTTTACTGCCATTCCAACCCAAGCTGACTCTGGCTGGGATTTTGACTATGATTCAGGTAGTTCTTGGGATAGTAGTTGGAGCTCATCTGATAGCTGGGATAGTAGTTGGGACAGTAGCGGAGACTATGATACATCTTTTTCTTCCGGTAGCATACCTATTACCTCATCATCTATAACTAGCATCCTTATCTTTATTGTTGGTATGATTATTTTCATTGAAATATTTTATACCCTTATCAAAAATATGAAGAAAATGAATACCCTTACTATCAATAATAATTATAACGATGTCTCCTTAGAACAAGTAGAAAGTATTGATAAAACAATTGATATTTCTAAGCTAAAAACCCATCTTTTTGAAATCTATGAAAAAATTCAAATAGCTTGGATGAACTTTGACTATGATACAATTAGAAAAAATACTACTGATGAATTATTTAATATGTATAAAGCTCAACTAGATACTTTAAAACTAAAAAAACAAAAAAATATTATGGAAGATATTACTTTTAAAGAAGCTAAAATCTATGATATTAAAAAAGACCAAGCTGTTATTACTGTTAAAGTCTACCTAGTTGTCAGTTTCTATGACTATGTTATCAAAGAAGCAACCAATGAAGTAGTACGTGGTGATAAAAAGACCAAAATGCAAGTTAAATATGAGCTAACCTTTGTTAAATCAGCCCTTAATAATAATCAAGTTGAAAAATGTCCCAACTGTGGTGCTCCAGTAGATATAAATGCTAGCGCTACTTGTCCATATTGTGACAGTACCTTAGTAAAAACAGCTAGTAATTATGTTTTAAGTAAAAAAACTTGCATTGGTCAAGAAAAAGATAGGTGATAAAAGTGAGAGAATTTAATGAAGCCTTATTCAAAACGAAAGTTGATAACATCTTTGTCAAAATACATACCGCTATAATGCAAGAAAATCTAGAAGAAGTAAAACATTTTCTAAGTGATGACTTATATCTAAAACTAACTACTTATCTTAACGAATTAGCTAGTAAAAATGTTAGACAAATCTATGATGAAATAAATGTTAAAAATACCTTTATAAAGAAAAGAACTATTACTAATGATAAAGAAATAGTCGAAGTCAATTTAACTTCTAGATATATGGATTACATTATTGATAAAAAAACAGGTACTACTATAAAAGGTGATGATAAAAGAAGAGTAGAAAAAAATAACTATCTTGTCTTTGAAAAAAAATTAAATGTCAAAGCGGATACTTTAGTAAAACATTGTCCTGGCTGTGGAGCTAGCCTAAGTGTTAATACAACCGGAAAATGCTCTTACTGTGGCCGAACTTTTGACTTAGAAAATTATGATTATATATTAGTTGCTTTTAATAAAGATTAACAAATTAAAGGAGGAAAAATTTATGGGTTTAATAAAAGCTTTAACTAGTTCAACTTCATCAGTACTAGGAGACCAATTTAAAGAATATATCACTTGTGATGAAATGTCTAATGGTGTTCTAATCGAAAGGGGTACCATCCATCACGGTTCCGCTAATAAAAAGCCAACTGAGGGCATAATTACCAATGGCAGCACCATCATTGTTCCAGAAAGTTGCGCTATGATGTTAATTGATAATGGTAAAATCGTTGAGTTCTCTGCCGAAGCTGGCACCTATACTTATGATAATTCTACTGAGCCGAGTATCTTTACCGGCGGTTTTGGTAAAGGCCTACTTGACAGTATCAAAAAGATAGGTAGCCGTATTACTTATGGTGGAGCTAGCGCTAAAGACCAAAGAGTCTACTATGTTAATTTATTAGCGTTAACAGGAAATAAGTTTGGTTCACCACAACCAAAGAAAATTACCGATGACAAATATGGTATGCTAGAAGTAACCTTCTTTGGTGAATACGCTATTAAAGTAGAAAATCCCGCTCTTTTAGTAAAAGCCGTAATTGGAACTAATGCTAAAGATAAAGTTTATTTTTCTGATATTCTAGAAGACCAATTTAAAGCTAAGTTTGTTGAAAAATTAACTGAAGCTATTACTAAAGTTATGCGTAAAGAAAAAGTTCCATTTGGTGATGTCGGTATGTATCAAACCGATATTTCAAATGAGATGAACACCTTGTTAGCGCAAGATTTAGTCGATAAATATGGTATTAAGATAAGCGATGTTGCCCTTATGGATATTAACTTAACTGACGAATCAATGAAAAGAGTCTCTAAAATTGATGATGCGACTATTTTCTCTGATACTAAACTTCAAAGTGGTCTAATGGCTACATCCTCAGCTGAAGCTTTAAAAAATGCCTCTATTAATGAAAATGGCTCTATGATGGGCTTTATGGGTATGAATATGGCTAATAACGTTGGCGCAAACCTTATGGGAGCTGTTTCTAATAATGCTAACGAAACAACACCATCAAAAGAAGCAAAATTCTGTCCTAATTGTGGAACCCCTACTAATGATACTAATTTTTGTAGTAATTGTGGAGCCAAATTAAAGTAATAATCTTAACTAAATTATAATATTATAGTATACATTTTTCTTGACAACACTTATAAAAGAAGAGTAATATATAATAAAGGGATGATAAAAATGTCGAAGAAAGTTAAACAAGTAAAAAAATACCTACAGAAATTTACTGGTAAAATAAAAAATAAAAGTGATAAAGCTTTAGTAGGTTCTATAATAGTAGTTGTCTTCTTTATGAGTATGTGCTATTCAATATTAAATAGAAATTTAAATATAAGTGGTGATTTAACTTATCGACCTAATCTCGATATGCGTATAACTAATGTTACTTATAAAACATCAACTGATGGTAATCCGGCTGTTCAATACCTAGATTTTTCTAGAAAAGAAATAAGTTTTGGTTATGTATCTAGTGCTGAAGGTACCATAACACTTACTGTTGAAGTAACTAATTATTCACTTGATCCCGCTGGTATCTTATCAATAGACAACCTACCTGAAGATGCTGTCATTGAAGGTTATGAGATAGGTACTAAGTTAAAAGCTGATAACGGTGAGAGTGGAGTTGGAATGATAAAGACCTTTACTATTACCTTTAAAGCTAAAGCCAGTGAGACAAAATCTTATCTCTTAAAGTTTAATTTTGTTCCAGTACTTAAAGTAACATATGATAAAGAATTTAAGCAAACAACTGGCTTTAAGACCGAAGTTTTAAAAGGAGCAACCTTTACTCAAGATATCGGTGTTAATTCACCAATAACCAATGGTTCTGAGAAAACTAAAAATACAACTCCAGAATTAATCGTTAAAATGGGTAGTGTAAGACTAGAAGAAGGCTATACTTATGAAAATGGTGTTTTAACAATACCTAATGTAACTGGTAACCTTGAAATAGATTTATTATCCGCTAGTTATTTAGGATTTGACCCAACTAAGACAGGTTTAACTCAGTGTTCAAATGTACAATGTGCAATTGATGAAATTAATAAAATAATAGATAAGATGTAAAAGATAGCGTTAGTTATCTTTTTTCTTTGGGTGCCAAAAACTTTTTCTTGAATAAATTATCCAAGAAAAAGTAAGGAAGACTATAAAAAGCTAATAAAAATAAAAAATTATGACACAAATTATAGATTTGCAAATTAATTTAACTCAGTAATTGCAAAATAATTTGTTCAAAAAATTTGCAAAATAATTTAATCAA
>CANRQG010000003.1 GCA_947632735.1 uncultured Bacilli bacterium
CATTATAAACTAAAGAAGTACTATGTGGATATTTCCCCATTACTGAACTTAGTAAAATAATTCTTGACCCCCCCCCCCATAGCATTTTTTGAGCAAGTCTTTTAGACTTTGAATTATATAGAAGGGACAATTTAAATTAACGTTCATAGCATTTTCCCAAGCAAATTTATCTATTTTGCCAAATTCACTTTTTTCAGTAATACCACAATTTAAAACTAGAACTTTTATTTCATCAGTAATTTCTTTGACCTTTTCACAAAAAGACAAAGCATTTTCATAGCTATTTAAATTAAGTTTAATACAATTAATTTTATCTTTGTATTTAGCATTTTCTTGTAAAAATTTTTGATATGCTTCATCATCATTAGCATAATTAATTATTACGTGATAACCATTTTCTAGTAGTGATTTAGCTATTTCTTTTCCTATTCCTTTAGTGGAACCAGTTACAACTGCATACATATTACTCATATAGTTCCTCCATAATTTTACTTACAAATTTAGATTCACTTACAAATATCTTTTGATAATTATTTTCCGATAAAACAGTATTTAGAAAATCTGATAGTTCATAACGAATTCCTTCTTCATCAAAATCGAAGCAATGTTTTCTCGTCTTTTCTCTATTATAAATAGTGAATGTTTCTGTCTTCCACCAAGGCTTTTCAACAATAGCATAACCATTAGTACCTATAACAGTAAGTTCATCATTCAAATTCATTCCTTGACTAATTTGAATAGTCGCAATGGCATTATCATATTCAATTATCAATTTTCTATAAGTAACTTTATTATTTTCATAGACATCAAACTTATCTATATTTTTATAATTAGTACCTAAAATTTTAGCAATAGCCATTAAAGGATATATTAGTGCATCTTTAATTGTTTTTTGTTCATTACTATAAGTAATATCAATACTTTTTACATTTCCAATACTACCAGCTTTAAGCATTGAAGAAAGTCTTGAAAAACCAGGACAGTAAAAAGTATTAATTGCTTCAAATAAAACAAGATTATTTTCTTTAGCTAAGTCATATAATTCTATCATTTCTTGTTCACTTAAATCGCTATTTCTTTCAAAGAGAACTGATTTTTTATTTTGTAAGGCCTTTTTTATATAGTCATATTGATTATCCATTTGAGACATATAGACAGCATCTATTTTCTTTAAAAATTTGTCATAATTAGAAGTATATGTTTCAAGCATATTTTCCTCACATACTTTAGAGGCCATTTTCTCATCTTCATTATAAGAAATAGTAAATTCTAAACCACTAACATATTTACTTTCTAAAATAATAGCTTTTGATTTTCTAATAGAACCAGCATAACCTATTCTTAATATTCCAAATTGGTCTTTACGCAACTGGGTACTAGAAACACCTTTTGTTCTTTCAAGATAAACAACGTCACAATATTCTTTTAAATAATCAAATTTGCCTAGCCAGTCAGAGCCAAGAACAAGTTCATCAACATTGTATTTAATAATATCATCAATTTTTTGACCCATATATTCTTCAACGATAATCTTATCGGCAAGTCCAGTTTTCTTTACATTTTCAATTCTTTCACTAACAGATTGCTTAACATTTAATTTACCTCTTGTTTTATCATAAAAATCAGAAGTAACTCCTACAATTAAGTAATCTCCTCTTTCTTTAGCTCTTTTTATAATATTATAATGTCCTGTATGAAATAAATCATAAGTCCCATAAGTAATTATTGTTTTCATTCTATCACCTAATCATCATATTATTAGATTCCTTTCCTTTATATTTTTACTTATAATTAATTAGCTAATACTTAAATAGAAGTTTTAATGATATTATAATTTTATCATAAATATCTATCAAGCTTTTAAAGAAATTTTATATTTTTTAATTTTTATTTTTAACTTGAAATAAATTTTCTTTAGTAAGCTATCTTTTCTTTTATATTTTTTATTTAAACTTTCGATAGATAATGTATCAATATCTTTTAAAAACAGCTTTCTTTTAAATGGTTTAATTGCTGAGGCAATAAGTGATTTATTATTCTCAAAGATATTCTCTATTTGGCATTCTTTTAGGATTAAATCTTTTTTTATTTCTTCTAACATTTTTCTTCCTTTAGCACTATTAATGATAAGAGACGAAACACCTGTTTTATCATACATATCAGGATATACTTTTTTTATTCCCCAAAAGTCTCCTGAAGTTATATCTGAATATTTATTTCCTAACTTAAAATTACAGTTATAACAGCTTTCTCTTAAAGCTTTATCTGATAGGAATAAATTCATATAACTATTATCTTTAGCTCGTTCTATATGCTTTGAAGTTTTAAATATCATAGAGTTAGAATAAGTGTCCCAACCTGTTTCTTTATCTCTAAAGTTATAACTTATAAGTTTATCATTATATTTTTCTTCTAGTTCTTTAACATATTTTTGAAATAACTTTGGTGTTGGAACACCGTGACATATAAAATCAATAGTAAACAAGTTCTCATTATCTTTTATAATTCTTTTTAGTCCAGCTACCTGACAGGGCGTTCCAACAAATAATATTTTTCTATCTTTTATATTTTTCTTTATAAAACTAAAGATATTTCCTAAATCACTTTGTAAATACTTGGCTCTTCTTAATTGTTCTAAATCTTTAACTTCAGATATAGCTTTATGTATCAATTTATTATTTTCAAAAGTAGCTCCAATTACAATTCCATCTTCCTTCAATATTTTTTGCGCTATTAGAGTAAATAGTCCTGATGAAGATGATTCTAAAGCTATCTTTTTATTTTTATTGATAGTGGCATAACATTCATTCAAAGCAAAATTACTTTTAGTATTTAAAACAGGACAAGTTTTTTTACATAAGCCACAGTTTATACATTTATTCTGATTTATTATAGGGTATTTAAAACCATCTAAGTCTTCACTCATTTCTATTGCTTGAACAGGGCAGATAGAAAAGCAAGCTGTACAACCAGTGCACTTTTCACGTTTTAGTACTTCCTCCATTTTAGTGCCTCTTTACTGTTCTTGCCAATTTTTCTTGAGTATTAGTTGGTAATACCTTTTTTAAAAAAGTTAATATTACTACTTTAATTTTATAGATAATTGAAACAGAAAAATCTGTTCTCTTAGATAAAACTGAATATACAGGTTCATTCATTTCACTTTTTCGATAATGTTGTTTCCAAAGCCAGTTATAATATTCTTTTCTATGCTCTTGATAGTATTTTATATCAAAAACAGTAGAGAAGTTTTCTAATTTATTAATGGCATCTAAACTGACTAATGTTCTACGACATTTACTACAAACCCCACAATTATAAGGTTTATTTATGCAAACGTGTAGATGTTTATTAGCTGGTTCAAAATCAGAAATATTAATTGTTTTTTCTAGTCTTGTTTTTTCCCCTGATTCAGAATAGATTCTTAAACCTTGATGTGAAAAACATTGTAATGTTAATAAATCATAGTGAGCACTATCTTCTAAATCATTATCAATAATTGTAAATCTAGAATAGTCCAAACCAACAGATGCCAAATAATACCTTTTCCATAGTTTTTGTAAAATATATATGGCAAAGCAACAAGAATACGTGTTAGTCAGATAATGATTTTGTGGGATTTCTGTAGCAAAATTAGAGTCAGTTTCAATAAGTTCAATGCCTAACTCTTTTGCGACTATAGCGGCTTGTTCATATCGTTCTTTTTTTACTTTATCAATGCCATAATCTTTATAACAATTATTAAAAGCACCTACATTGTTTAGACATAAATGAGTTAAGTTCATACTTTGATATTCCGAATTTAAATGATTCTTAATCGCATCAAAAGAGTCTACCCCACAAGAACAACCAGTACCAACTGCGGTTCCTTCTGTTATCGGTTTTATCATAGGGGCTTTTATATTAATACTTTTTAAATTATGACCATATCTAGAAAGACTTGGTATTAAAGTTGTTCTAATATTATAAAGTAATTCTTCAGTGATAGGATAATCACTTTCAATATCTTGGCCCTCACGCATAGCATAATTTAATAAACCTATTACATAAGCATCTATTCTGTCATCAACTAGATATTTACCATATTTTTTATCTACTTCAAAGAAGATAGAATGTTTTTTATTATCAATAAAAATATCACAAATACATCTCGTTTTATCATTTTTACTAATAATATATGGCTTTTCTATTCTTATCATTATACTAACCTCCTAAACTTTCCAATAAACTTATCAGCAATACCTTTTTCATAATTATTCATTAAAGTAAAATATATTGTAATTAAATAAATAATAGTATAAATAGACCCATAAACTAATAAACTAATTATTCCTTCTAGTTTCGTTAAATAAATAATTATCCAAATGATAGACACTGGCAATAAGCAAACAATAAGCATTTTAATAATGTTCTTCCAAAAAAGAACCATATTAAGTTTTAAATAAAATTGATAATATAAATTGATTATAATTATTGATACTATCATTCCTATACCTGTTCCTAAAGCTGAACCTATTGCGCCATAATATTTAGCCAAAAAGATAGAACAAATAAAATTTATTAAGGCAACTACAATATTAGTAATAGTCGCAAAGCGGTGTTTATTAAGTGCTTGTCTTATACTTATTCCAAGATTTTGAATTAGTGGTATAGATACAGGTAAAATTAAAAGTAAAGCACAGTAGTAAGAGTCAATATATTTTTTTCCTACCCACCAAATTATAAATTCTTTACCAAATAATACTAAGCCACTGGTCATTAAGAAAACAACATAAAACTGTAATCTTCCAACTTTTATAAATTCAGCTGTTAATTCTTTAGTGGTAGCATTTTTGGCAATCATTTTTGATATTTTTGGTAAAAGGACACTACTTATAGCTGTAGAGAGTCCAACAAATAAAGTATTAATTTGTGAAGCAACAGCATAAACAGAAACAGCAATTGTACCTACAACAGCGCCTAAAATAAACTGGTCAATACTCCAATTAATCTTGTCAACTATAATGCCTAAAAAAATCCATATAGAATAACTTAAAATTACCTTAAATAATGAAAAGTCAAAACCCATAAATTTAATTTTTATTTTTAATTTTCTTCGACAATATAAATAATTAGATAGTAAAATTAATACATTTACTAATGTAATTACTATAACCATAGTAACTGATTTCAAACCCATAAATAATAACGGTATCATAATTAATGGTTTAAGAATAGTTCCCAATATAGAGAGTATTTTTTGATAAACAAATTTCTCATAAGCATTTAATATTGAAGAATAAATACTAAAGACAAATGAAATAACTAAATTAAAAGTTAAAATTAACATCATTATTTTAGCTTTATGTAATTCCAAAGATGTCATAGTATTACCAAATAAATTATCTACATTAAAATATAAAATTAAACCTATTACTCCGGCAATTAAACCTATAATGGTAAATATTAAAGCAAACATTCCGTGAAGTTTTTTTTCTTCTTCATATTTTTTTTGAGCTCGATACTTAGATGTATAAACGACAATAGCGTTACCAAAGCCTAAATCTAAAACAGTTAAATAACCAACAATAGAATTAACAAGAGAATAAAGTCCATATTCACTTTGACCTAATTGTCTTATTAGAAAGGGCGTGTACAATAGCTGAATAAGTGTTGAAGCTATAATGGAAACATAAGATAAAATGGCACCTAATTTTCTATTAGTACTTTCATTCATTTAAATCACTTCCATTTAGTTTTTTATATATCCAGTTAACAACTTTTTTCGATGCATCGCCTCTATCACATACACCAAAATTAGTAAAAAATATTTTAACTTTTTTCTGATATAAATCATTATTAAATTCTTCTATATTTTTAATTAATTCATTATTGTTTGTTGAAATAGGAAAAGGCAAAGACATATAATCAAAGTAATAGCCACGTTCTTTTTGAAATGTTTTTAAATCTGATGCATAAAGAAAAATTGGTCTTTTCAAATAAGCATAGTCAAAAATAATAGAAGAATAATCTGATATAACTATATCAGATGCAATAAGCAATTCAGAAGAATCATCATAGCTACTAACATCAATTATTTTTTCACTTTTAAAAGATAATAAATTGCTTAAATTAGCAATATCAGGATGTAGTCTTAATAAAATCACCCATTTTTCATTATTCTTTTCTAAAGTACTTAGTAATCTTTCAAAATCGATATTATAATTTTCTAAACTATAGTCATTTCTAAAGGTCGGTGCATACATTAAAATTTTAGTATCATTTTTAATAGAAAGTTTTTCTTTAACTTCAGCCTTTATTTTGTGACAAGCTTCTTTATCAAAATAAATATCACATCGAGGGAGACCTGACTCAAGTATTTCACCATCATACCACCAACTTCTTCGATATTGTGAAGTTAATTCTTTATTATTGGAGATAAATAAATCAGCCATTTTAGAATCTTTTTTAGCAAATTTTACATACCATTTTGGCAAATCTTTTTCTATATCTTTTTCAGCTTTTTTTAATGAAATACCACCGTGCCAGGTTTGAATATAGTATTGATGTTTTCTTTTAGGTGGATAAAGTGACTTTCTAACATTGTCTATCCAAAACTTAGCTGTTGCCATTTCATATAAAGATTTAATTGAATTATATTTTACTTTTTTTACTTCTTTAGGTAATTTAGATGTATCAAAATATCTAGAATTTACAAGCCAAACAATTTTTAATTTATTATCTTTTAAGAGCTCTTCGATGATAAATTTACCACTATCTCCATAGCCTCTGCCACCAAAATTATCAACGACCACTTTATCTTGAAGAGGAAAAATATTGAATATTGCACCTAAAGAATAATTTCTAAAGCATAAAGCATAATGATAAATATCTAATAAAAAAGTCTTTTTTAATTTTGAAACTAATTTATTCATAGTAAACACATTCCCTTCTAGTTATTTAATTTAAGTTATCCTTTAAAAAACTTAAAGCTATTTTTTGTTCTTGGTTTAGCAGATTAAAGGTTTCTTCAGAATAGAGTTTTAAATTTTTTTCATTAATTATTCCATTATAAACTCTATCATTTAAATTAAACTTTTCTACTAATGTATCAATTCTTGAAGTCATATCAACTTTATCATCTTCCCTTTTAAAAATAAGAAGAGGTCTATTAAAAATAAGAGCAAATACCGAAGAGTGAAAAGAATCAGTACAAATCATAAAAGCATTTTGTTCTAAATATAAAAATTCACTTGGACCAGTATTATAAAAAGGGTCATTTTTATCTAAAAGATTAATAATAGTACAGTTATTTTTATCAGCAAATTTTTGGATTTCTTGTTTTCTTTTTAGAGAAAGATTTCCTAAAAAATAGCATAAAATATATTTATTGTCTTCTAACATTTTTGGTTTCTTACTAACTTTTTGCCATTCTTCTTTTGATAAGAGCATAGTTGGGTCAACTAAAAGTTTAATATCTTTCCTTTTAGTTAATTTTTCAACTATTTCTTTACCACTATTTTCTCTAACCGAAATAGCTTTAAAGTTTTCTAGATATTTTTTAGCAAATTTTTCTTCTTGAGGACTTAACTTTGATATTCCAAAACTAGCTGATAAAGCTATTTTTTGTTCATTTTTAGCAAAAGATAGAAAATCAACATCACGCATTCTGTTATAAGTTGGCTTCCATACCTGGTCACTTCCAACAACAAAATAATCAAATTTTTTAGCTAATGAAGAATAAGGTGTTACTAACTTTTTATTAAATTTTATATTTTTATTAAATTCAGAAAAGCATTTATCTCTTTCTGATACTTCTTTTTTATTTTTATTAAGTAATAAATATTTTAAATATCTAAAAGCAAACATTTTTTTAGTATTAAGAAGTGGTATATTGCGTAAAGTAATGGCATCATTTCCTAGTTTTTTTAAAACTTCTTGAACAGCATAATTTTGAAGTCTATTGCCATAATTATTGAAGTCATTAATTGTTACTATTCCTACTTTCATTTTTGATACCCCCCTAATTAATTTAACCACGGAAATGTAGTTGAGCTATATGGAAAAGCTTCATTATTTTTTTGTATAGGATATTTCCAATACCAAAATGTAAATAACATTAGAAAAACTGTAATATGGCTAATTATTCGATTTTTTTCTTTTTTAAATGAGTTGGCAAAAGCGGGAACACAGTAAAGCATACCTATATAGCGATAGTAATAACCTACTCTTTCTCCATTAAGTAATCTAAAACTAATTACATATAAAATAATTTCTACTAAAATTAAATAAAAGTATTTAGTAAATTCTCTATTATCTGTACTTTTAGAAAACATAAGCATCGTTACTCCAAAATAAAGACAAATAAATCTATATATTAATTCAGAATAGCTTGTACTAATATCACTAGAATAGTAATCTGAATTTAAATAATTAGCATATTTTTCTGGTAGTAGTTTAAGAGTATTAGAAAGGAAGTATAGAATTTTATCGTAGTACATTATGAAAAATGAAAGAGCTATTAAAATTAAAGATAAGAATATAAATTTATCCTTATTAGAGATTTTTTCAGAGTTAAAGATTAACATAACAGGAATAATAGGAACAGCTAGAATGGTACTATCGTGGAAAAGGAAAGCTAAAAGATAAAAAATAAAAACTTTGAAATATTTCTTTTCATTTAAAAAAACTATTCCTAGCAAAACAAAGCCAATTGAAATACTTTGTCTCATAACTGTAAAAGAACGACAATACCATAGCAATAAATATGTGGCCATTACAAGAGGCATACTTAACTTTTCACGATATTTATAAGCAAATATAAATACACATAGACACGGTATAAGTTGAAGAAAAAATAGGGAGACTTCTAATCTATCTGAAATAAAATGCGTTACTGCATAAATAAGTATACGATAACCAACTTCAACATAATTTGCTCCTCTAAAAAATTCAAGAAATGACCTAGCGTTTTTGGATCTAGCAACTACTGTTGTTACATAAACATTAATATCTCTTCCAACGCCAATAGCTCTAACGCCAGCAATAAAACTTGGAACTACTACAGTAAGGATAGAATAAAAAATTCCAAGCTTTTTTTTATCATTTTTAAAAGCTTTTTGAGCATTAAAAGCACATAGTATTGTCAATAGGAAACAAAGTATATAAGCTTTCATTTAACCTCTTCCTTTCTTTTTATTTTTCAAAACTAGATTTTTCAGGTAAAATTTTTTCAAAGCTTAATTGTAATTCTTTTTTGGCTTTTTCAAAATCTAAGTTTGGATTATCATTTATACATATGACTTTATATTTTTGTTTTTCTATAGCATTACATAAAGTTTCATTATTATCTTTAACAGAATAAACTTTGCCAAATTTAAAACTTCTTGGGTAAAAGTTACCTTCTAATATTTGCCAGTAGCGAAAGGTATATTGACTAAAATCATTTATTGAACGGAATTTATGAGAACAAGTAGTATCAAAAGCATCATATTCCTTATTCCAGACTTTCTTTAAGGTTTCTTTTTTTAAAGATACAGGTATATGAGTATCATAAATTAAAGAAAAATTATTCCAAGGCAAGAGAAGTAAAGTTCTAAAGTTTTTCATTCCATATCTTAAATTAAAGTATTTTGTAAAATGCTCTTTCAAAAATTTTCTTTTAGAAAAATTTTGATTAATTAAAGACATATTATTTAGGAGAATATGGCTAAATATTGATTTATTATTTTCCCCTACTAAAGCATTTTCAGCAAAAGAATCACGTGGTAAATTATTTTTGAAAAAATCAGTATCTTCTACTTTTCGTATCAAAAACATATCATCGTTAAAATAAACAAAATTTTCAGATAAATCTTTAATAAGATGCATATTATTTTCAATTGGATGAGAATTAAATGTTGGCAAATATTTTTTAGGAATATAATCTTCGTGTTTTACAATATCTAATTTTTTATTATCTATATTTAGCCACTCTGGTAAATGACCATACGTAATAAAATGAATTTTTCTAACCCAGGGAGCAAATTTTTCTACTCCTCTGAACCAATACTTTAAAAGTTCCCAATCACGATACCTAGAATTCTTACTATCTGAAGTTTTATCAGGAATATA
This sequence comes from uncultured Bacilli bacterium, assembly GCA_947632735.1. Classification (GTDB taxonomy): domain Bacteria; phylum Bacillota_I; class Bacilli_A; order RF39; family UBA660; genus CANRGD01. The sequence continues at coordinate 10,093 of CANRQG010000003.1, forward strand.
TTTATCTTTTTCTTTTTGCCATTTAGAATCATTTCCATCTACCCAAGTAATTACAAAATCTATATCTAAATTTCTCATAAAATCTTCCTTCTGCAAATTAGTTATTTATTAAATCAATAGTTTTACAAATTTCTATTTTGTTGTCATCTCGTAGTTTTTTCAAATACTTACAAAATTCCAAAAAATCATTGTAATCCCAAGTAAATAAGTCATCGTAAAATGGTTCATCTTTTTTTAGAATACTATGAAAACAAATGATATAAGATTTATCATTTTTGATAGCATCTGATACTAATCTTTTTAACTCTTTTAATTTTGTATCTTTAATAGCGCCAGAAGAATATAATAAAAATTCATCAGTATTTTTAATATCTGAGTCTTTATAACTCCAACTAAAGATACTTGGTATATTCAATTTTCTATTTATTTTTCGAACAGCTTTTCTCATAAAAACATTGTTAGCAAAATTCTTACCTACTCGCAAATAACATATATTATTATCCTTTAGTTTTTTAATTACATTAGGTAGTGTATCAGTATCAAATTCACTATGTGGAGATACTATACCTAGCTTTTGTTTATCACTTATATTTAAAACTTTTCTTAATTCATTTACACCTTTTATTAAATTATCAACGTCATTGTTATGTTCATAGCCGTGCCCAGCTATTTCAAAGAGATTATTATTATTATTATATAAATCTTTTAATTCATCAATACTCATAGGTATATGTTCTGAGGGTTTTTCGATATTAGGTGTTTTTTCAACATAACCAATAGTAATATTAAAAGTAGCAGGAATATTTAGTGGTTCTAGTATTTCTTTAGCCGCAACATAATTATCTTTGCGACCATCATCAAAAGATAAAGATATTTTAGTCATTTCAAGATGCTCCTTTCATTGTTCTTTGTTTTTGAAAATATCTTAATTTCGCAATTAAGTTAATCAAGTAGAAAAATCTAAATTTTATAAAATATATAGTAAGTTTACGTGTAAAAGACATATCTAAAAAATACAATTTATCTAGGGCTAATTTTATATCACTATCATTTAGATAATTCTTATACTTTGCCTTTTTTACCTTATACTTGTCTTCATTAGTAGGGCTAAAATAACCACTTATTGCTGCAGTATTAATTGCGTAAAGCAAACGATTATAAAACATTATGTATAGTTTTTCTTTATTGTCTGACTTTTTTATTGTCTTTTTTATTTCTTTTAAACCCTTTAGTGTTAGTTTTATATTTTCTTCATTAAATGTTTCTGTAATTGATTTATCATTATAAACATAATGGTATATATACTCTTTTAAAAATAGAACACTTTTAGCTTTTTCGTAGAGTCTTATTCCAAATTCTATTCCCTCTACTCCAAATTTTAAATCTTCATTATGATATATATTATTTTCTATTAAGAATTCTCTTCTCATTATCTTCACATTAGCAGATGAAACATTACCATTAAAATCAAGCATTTCTTCTTGCCAAAATTTAACTTCATCATCTAAATATTCTTTTTTATCTATGAATTTAGAATAGTCAAATTTTACAATTTTATCTTTAAATTGCTTCATAGCACAAGCATCTACAATATCATATTTTCTCTTTTTAGTACTTTCATATAAAACTTCGCAAGAAAATGGTTCTAGAAAATCGTCACCATCTAAGAGCATTACGTATTCACCGGTTGAATTTCTAACTCCAGTATTCCTAGCACCTGACAAGCCTTTGTTTTTTTGGTGAATCACTTTTATTCTTTTATCTTTCAAAGCAAATTCATCACATATTTGACCGCAATTATCGGGAGAACCATCATCAACTAAAATTATTTCTATTTCTTTTAAGGTTTGATTAAGTAAACTATTAATACAATTATTTAAAAATTGTGTAGGAACTTTATATACAGGAACAACAACACTTACTTTTGCTTTATTAGTCATTTTATAATCTTCCATTCTAGGCTACTGTCATTTTGGTGAATATCTAATGTTGACATATTTATTGTCCTTTTTTTTAAAGTTCCATATGTAAAGTTTTTCAAAAAAATCACTATCCTTTATTTTCTATTTTTCTAGTGTTGTTTATGGCCTTTAAAATATATTTTGTAATCATCAAAAGGCTTGAAGCAAAGTAATATAAGAAGCAATATATTACAACTAAATCTACAAAGTTAAAAATAATACCAAATAAAACTAGAAAAGGTAAAATCCCACCAATTCCAAAATCAGCTTCAATTCGCACTATTAAAGATGTTGTTTGATTTATGTCTGTTCTTTTTTCTTTTTCAACTTCCATCTTGCCCATATCAGCAAGACCACGCTCACAAGCTTTATATTTTTGATATATAAGTCGCATCAAGGTATCAGAACTAGATGCTAAAGTGCCTAGTAAAACTAACCATATAACACCGCTTTCAAAAATAACTCCTCCATTAAAGTAACCGTTTATACCAAGAGATGTACATAATAAACCAACTAGGACATAGCTACTTATACTATCTGCGAACTCTCCAAATGGTTGCTTTTTCACTGAACGAGCGATATTTCCATCAGTACTATCTGATAAAACCCAAACATTAACTAGAATAGCTCCTATGATATTACATATTCTGTTTGGAATAATTATGAGAATACACGCTGATAATGCTATTAAAATAGAAAAATAAGACACTTGATTAGCTGTTATACCAATGTTAGAACATATACTAGAAGTTACAAAAGATAAAGGTCTATAAAATACTTGTGTAACTATTGAATCTTTTTTTCTTTTCCAATCTGGTAAGTTCTCTTTAAAATATTTAGGTGTATATTTTTTATTAGTTTTCATCTACTCTACCTACTTTCATATAAAATCTTTCTAGTTTTTTTGCTTCTACTTTTATATTGAAGCCTTTTTTTGATACTTCATTGAAGGCATTACTACGATTATATTTATGGTTAACTTTTGAAATGGTTTCTGCCCAAGAAAGTTCTTTTTGCTTTAATGATAAAAAAATAGTTGAGTCCAATATTTTAGACTCTTTAGTCATAGAGGTTGAAAATACACATAAAAGGCCACTAGTTTGGGCTTCTATTCCTACAACTGGTAGTCCTTCATAAAGACTTGGTAATAAAAAAACATCCATTACTTGATATAATTCATTAACATCTTCTCTTTGACCTAAAAAAAATACATTTTTTTCGAGTCCTAGTTCTTTTACTTTTTTTTCTATCATTTTCCTAATTGGTCCCTGCCCAACTAGCAAGAGAATTGCATTTTTATTTTGCTTGTAAATTTCGCTAAAGATATCTATTAAAAAAGTATGATTCTTTTGAGTGACAAATCTTCCTATATGACCTATTACTATCTGGTTATCATTAATTCCTAATTCTTTTCTTTTTAGTTTTCTTATTTTTTCATCATATTTAAATTTATCTATATCTATGGCATTATTTAAGAGATATACATTTCCTTTAGCAAATTCTTTATTTCCAAAAAGCCATCTTCCTGCATATTCACTACAACAAAAATAATTTGTGGCATAAACTTTGCTAAAGGGTCGTAAAATTTGCTTTAATAAATTTTTCTTCCATTCTTTTTTGTTAGATGTTGAGTGTGAGTGAGCTATACGAATTGGTATATTAGCTTTTTTAGCTACTCTTAGAGGAAACACTGATAAGGTATTTATATGAGAATGTACTATTTTGTATTTTTCTCTTTTAAATATTTTCAACAATTCTTTGTTGTATTTAAATATTTTTTGATAAGGTGGAATTAAAAAAACTCTTCCTCCAAGTTTTTCTATTTCTTCATAAGCTATATTGGTAGAGTCTTCATCACAGATAAAATCAAATTGAATTTTATTTCTATCTATATGTCGATAGTAGTTCATAACTACTGACTCAACGCCGCCACCATTCCATTTGCCAATTATGTGAGCAACTCTAATAGGCTTTTCCATTTTATTACCTTCTTAACTTATTATTTATTTAGCTCCGCTTTTTGTAATTACTGCTTTGATTGTGTCAATGATGCATCTAATATCAAGTGATAAACCCATATTCTTTATGTAGTAGTATTCTAGTCTTAATCTTTCTTCATATGTAGTTGCACTTCTTCCGTGCGAAGCCCACCAACTCGTGATACCTGGTAGCACCTGCCAATAAATATCAGGATTACCGTTATGAGACTCAAGTTCACCTCGAACAAGTGGTCTAGGTCCTATGAAACTCATCTTTCCACCTAATACATTCAAAACCTGCATTAGTTCATCTAGAGAAGATTTTCTTAATAAGTTGCCTAACTTAGTAATTCGTGGATCTTTATCTAATTTTTGATTTTCTTCCCATTCTTTTCTATATTTTTCATCTTTTAGTAATTCCTTCAACTTTTCATCAGCATTAGGTACCATAGTTCTAAATTTATATAGATTAAATGGTTTTCCATTCTTTCCTATTCTTTCTTGCTTATATATTATTGAATGAAAATCACCAGTTAACACATAGCTTATTTTAACTATTATTGCTAAAGGTATTAAGAATACTAAACCAACTAAACTACATATGATATCAAAACATCTTTTAATAAAGAAATAAGTAGCTCTTTTAACTTTACTAATAGTACAAATACTACTAGTGTTTATTTCCATACTTTTTTCATCTATCATTAATGCTCAACTCCTAGCCATATAATACTATATAATTGATTCTTACTACTATACATCTGAACCATAAAACTCACTTCTACTCCCCTTTGTAAATAGTCCACGATATTATAACATAACTTACTTATAAAAGCAATAAAAATGTTTAAATTACCAATCATTACTAATTATTACTTTCACATCTTGTTACTGTCTAGTAAATTATATCACATACTTTGGGATAAAGACAATTATATTTAAATATAACTTTACACTAACTTACATTTCTACTCAATATATATTATGTAATTAGCCCATATTGTGAAATAAATTTTAGCTTTAAAAACCACAACTTTTATGTCCTTAGAAATTATATCATTTCCAAAAATTTAAGTCAACGGATATCCGTAAATAAAAAATAGGCATTTTCGCTAAAATAAAAATGGAAATGAGGTGTTTAAATGGTATTTAAAGAAGCAGTAAGTAAAAGAGTCTATGAATTATGTGACAAAAAACATTACTCTCCAAACAAACTAGCCGAATTATCTGCTGTAGCACCTTCCACTCTAGAGGGAATACTTTTACTAAAAGTAAATAATCCTAGTTCTTATGTAATCTATCAATTATGTAAAACCCTAAAAATAACAATAAAAGATTTTTTCGATAGTGACCTTTTCTTAGAAGAAAACTTAGACGATTAACAATTCCAACTAATACTTGGAATTTTTTTAAATATTTTTTGAAATTATTTTATTTTTTTTCTATTTTCCTTTATAATATACACTTTAACGAGGAGGTAAAAAGTTGAAAAATAAAATTTGGAAAGTAGGAGTTTACATACGTATTTCTAGAGATGATATGTACTCTAAAGAAAGTAATAGTATAATAAATCAGAGAAATTACTTAACAGAATACTTACTACAAGAAAAAATGGAAATATATGACTATTATGTAGATGATGGTTACACAGGAACAGATTTTAATAGACCAGCTTTTATGCGAATGTTTAACGATATAAAAGAAGGAAAAATTAATACAATTATTGTAAAAGACTTATCACGTTTAGGCAGAAATTATATCTTTTTAGGAGAATATCTTGAGCATATTTTCCCACTTTATGACTTAAGAGTAATCTCTCTCAATGATAATTTAGATAATTTTAAAGATCCAGAATGTTTTAATAATATCTTGGTTCCCTTTAAAAATCTTCTTAATGATGAGTATGCTAGAGATATATCCATTAAAGTAAAATCATCGCTAAACGCTAAAAGATATAATGGAGAATTTGTTGGTAGTATTGCCCCTTTTGGTTATTTAAAAGATCCTAATAATAAGAATAAATTAATTATTGATAAAGATGCCTCTAAAACAGTAGAATTAATTTTTTCTTTAGCTTTAAAAAATTATAGTTATAGTAAAATAGCTAGTTACTTAAATGAAATGCATATTTTAAATCCTGCTACTTACAGAGAAATTAACTTCAACCAAAGAAATAATCGCAATTACTTAAATAAGAATAATACTTGGAGTTCTTCTTCTATAAGCTCTATTTTAAAAAATCGTGTCTATTGTGGTGACTTAGTACAATCTAAAACTAAAACCATTTCTTATAAAGTACATAAAATTGTGCGCAAAGATTTAGAAGATATGATTATTGTTGAAAATACTCACCCACCTATTATTAATAGAACAGATTTTAAAAAAGTTCAAGAAATTGTAAAGGAAAGAACAAGAGCAGCTAATACAACTGGTAGTACTTCTTTGTTTACTGGATATTTAAGATGTTATGAATGCCAGTACAAAATGCGTAAGTCAAAAGCCGGTTATAAAGATGATCATAAAACTAGAGATTATTACTATTATTGCTCTACTTATCGAAATAAATCAAAAGAGTTATGCTCATCTCATCGAGTTACAGGTAAGTTTTTAGAAGAAAAAGTCTTTGAAGAAATTAATAAAAAAATATCTTCTTGTTTAAGTAATAGTGAAAAAATAGATGATTACTGGCTAAAAGAGTTTAAAAAATACCATAATTTAGATAAATTAAACAAAAATATGCTAGATTCTTTAGTAAAAACGATTTATATTCATAATAATCTTGATGTAACAATTGTTTATAAATATGAACAATAAATGGTCATTTGGTATTTACCTGCGTCTATCAAATGAAAATACTAGTAATAGTATTAATAATCAAAGACTAGTCATTAATAACTTTCTTTTAAAAAGACAAGATATTGAAATATATAATACTTATATAGATGAAGGTTTTACTGGTACTAATTTTGATAGACCAGCTTTTAAAGCTCTTCTTGAAGATATTAGATTAAAAAGAATCAACGGTATTATTGTTAAAGACTTATCTAGACTAGGACGTAATTACATTAGTGTCGGGACTTATATAGATGAATTCTTTCCTGCTAATAATATTCGATTTATTTCTATAAATGATAATATTGATACTATAAACTCCCTAAATCAAAATGAAAGTATTACGACATCATTTAAGAATATTATTAATGAACTTTATGTTAAAGATATTTCTACAAAAGTTAAAGCAAACATATCTTATAAAAGAAAAACAGGTAAATTCATATCAGGAAACACTCCTTATGGTTATAAAATTAATCCTAATAATAAATACCAATTAGTAATTGATGAAGCTGTTTATAAAAACGTTGTTTATATCTTTTCTCTTTATTTAAAAGGTTATGGTATCAATAGAATAGTTAAGCAATTAAATAAAAAGCGAATTGTTTGTCCTGCCAAATATAAAAAAATTAATATTAAAAAAGAAAACATTTATTGGACAAATACTACTGTTCATAATATTTTAACTAATCGTGTTTACTGTGGAGAGTTGAATAACTTAAAACATATTCATCAACCTATTATTCAGGAAGAGACTTTTAAAAAAGTTCAAAATCTTTTAGAAATAAAAAGAATTGGCGCCAATAAAAGTAGAGAGAAATATCTTTTTTCTGGCTTTATCAAATGTTTTTCTTGTAAAGCTTTTATGCTTATTAAAAAAAGTAACACTACTAATTATGAAATATATTGTTCAACTTATGCTAGGATAAATGAAGAACTATGTAGTAGTCATTATATTACTAGTAGATATTTAGAAAAAATTGTTAGTATTAATATTAATAATAGAATAAAAGATTTATTTATTATAAAGAAAAGACTTTTAAATATAAAAAATTATATGAAAAGAAATAATTATTTAACTATTCTATTTAATGATAAAGACTTGATAAAAAAATACCTTTACAATGCCAATTTAGGAAAGAAACTGGTCTATGAAAAATGGAAACTAAAAAAATTTTGCTTGAGTGATTATTTCTTTTTTATTGATATCATAAATAAATATATATTTTTAGTAGAAAGATTAAAAAAGCTTCTTCTTAAAATAATAAGCTCTATTAATAATAGTATTGATGGTATTAGTTATTTAAATAATTATTTAAAATATAGAGATAAAGCTTTGAGTAGAAAGATGCTAGAATTATTTATTGACGTTATTTACATAAAAGAAAACAGTAAGATAAGCATTATATATAAAGATGAAGATAAAATTAAAAGTTTAAAAAATTTTATAGAAGATTTTTTTAGTGAATAAAGATAATATAGGTGCTTATCTTCGAATATCTCAAAGCGACAATACTGATTGTAGTAATAGTATAATTAATCAAAGAAAAATTATAAATAATTTTAGTAAGGAAAAAGGCTTAAAAAACATAAAATTCTATATTGATGATGGCTATTCTGGTAGTAGCTTTCAAAGACCTGGTTTTAGAATGCTCTATAAAGATGTTATTACAAGAAAAATAAAGACAGTTATCGTGAAAGATTTATCTAGATTAGGTAGAAATTATTTGGAACTGGGCAAGTACTTAGAGGAATTTTCTTCTTATGATGTTAGGGTTATTTCTATAAATGATAATATTGATACAGAAAATGATAGGAAGGAAAATGGTTTGCTGATACCTATTAAAAATATTTTAAATGATGCTTACATAAAAGATATTTCTGCTAAAATAAAGGCTTCTTTACAGACAAAGAAGAAACGTGGAGAATTTGTTGGAGCTTTTACTTGCTACGGATATAAAAAGGATGATAAAGATAAGCATAAGTTGGTAATTGATAAAGAAGCTAGTATGATAGTTAAAAAAATATTTCAGTTGGCGAATTTGAATTATAGTTTAAAAGATATAGCTGATAAGTTAAATAATGACAATATCTTGTCTCCCCTTCTTTATAAAAAAGAAAGATTAAATTGTAATATTCCATCTAGGTGGGAAAATACTAATTCTTTATGGAATGTGACAAGTGTTTCTAGAATATTACAAAATGAGATATATTGTGGTACTTTAATTCAGAAAATTAATAATGAGAAAATTAGGATTGAAAATAATCATCCTTCTATTATTGAAAAGGATTTATTCTTAACCATTCAAAAAAAATATTTTAATAGTTACAGTAGCAGTTGCACTAGTAGTTATATGGGCAGTTATATTAACAATTACAATGGCAATTATACTGGCCGTTGTACTAATAATTACAATGACAATTATACTAGCAATTCTAAAAAAGGAAATATATTTAGTGGCTTTTTAAAATGTGCAAGATGCAATAAGGCGATGATTAGATATGCAGTAAAGGATGATTATATTTATTATTGTAGTACTTATCGAAAATCAAATAGAAAGAAATGTCAAAAAGTTCGTATTTATAATAGTTCATTAGAAATGCTTGTTTTAAATAAATTAAAGGAAAGAATTGATAATATAGAGAACTTAAAGAAAAGTGCTTGTGTAACTATTAATGAAAAAAGATGGTTAGAAGAATTAAGAAATAGTAGAATATTATTTTATAAAAAGAGATTAAAGGAAAAAAGTTATATAAAAATGCAGCTGTTAAAAGACTATGAAAAGAAAATTTTAACTAGAGATGAGTACCTTTTCTTTTTGAATGAGTTTTCAATAGAGATAAGTGATATTGAAGAAAAACTATGTAGTTTGAATGATGTTTACTATTATCACTTTATTGATTTGTTTTTAAAATATAAAAATGTAAAAGTCGTTTCAAGAGAGCTTCTAGTAGATTTGGTAGAAAGTATTTATGTTTTGGAAAATGAAACTATTAAGGTTGTTTTCAAGTATGACGACAGATATAAGGAGATGAGTTCACTTTATTAGTAAAAAATCAGTAAAAAGATTTTCTTATTTTTGACTTGTTTTAATCTTAATTGGTGTTATAATTATTTAGCAAGTGAGGAAAATATGAGAAAAAAAAGATTTTTAATATTGGGAATATTTGTCGTTATATGGGCAGCAGTAATATTTACTATGTCTAATATGAATACACAGCAATCTAATAGTAAAAGCAAACTAGTTATATATCAGTTGTTAAGTTATAGTATAAAGGCAACTAATAAGCTTGGTATAACTAACAAACATCCTAGTGATGAAAGAATTTATCAAGTGATAAATTTATTAAATAAGCCTTTAAGAAAGTTGGCTCACGCTACTGAGTATTTTGTATTAATCATACTAGTTATTATGGCTTTACAAAGTCTAGGCATAAGTAGGAAAAAAATTTTTTCCTTGGCAATTATTTTTTGTTTTATTTATGCTTGTAGTGATGAATATCATCAATCATTTGTAAATGGACGAACTGCACAATTTAGCGACTCTTTAATTGATGTTTTCGGCGGATTAGTTGGATGTAGCGTTTATTTAATGACTAGCAAATTACTTTTTGGAATAAAGAAAGATAATTAAAACTTATATGGATTTATATTCGGGTACTGGCTGATTAGCCAGTACCTATTTTTGATTACATACTGGCTGTATAGCCAGTAGTTGGTTTTGATTATATGCTAGCTACAGAGCCAGTATTTCTGTATTTAAAATTACAATGTTATGGTTTGATGCTATATGTATATGAATAAAAAGTAATATTCTTTTTATAAACCAGTAAATTTATCTGTTTATCAAAACAAAAAAATATTAAATTATTAATAGTAAAACATAGTAAGTTAAAGATTTGGCCTTAACTTTCTTTCAAAAATACCAGATATACTGCTTATAAAAAAATTAAGAATGATATCTTGAAGAATGATGAAAAATTCTAAAATATAATTTATCATTTTTGCAAAAGTGTTATGAAATACTCTTATATTAATATTAATTATTTTTGATAGTAGACTATATGTAAAAATAATAAAGTATGGAATAAAGTGTGGAATAAAGTGTGGAATAAAATTGATAAAATTTAAACTTCATAGTATAATGTAAATGTATTATGAAAGGAGCACTTATTTAATGAATATTGGTATGGAAAATCAGGCTCTTGAATAAAAAGTAATGTGAATTAAAAGAATGAATTGTTTCAGTAAGTTTAATACTAAACAAATACAGTGAAGGAACATTGTATTTTAGTGTCAAAATAATAGAACAGTAATCAAAGTTATGTAGTGAGGTTATTTTAAGAGATATTTCAAAATAGAAATGTGTATTAGAAAACAATTAAATAATTATAATTAAAAACACCTTAATTTTAGGTGCTTTTTATATTGTGCATTAATTTGGAACAATTTTGTTTTTTAAGTCTATGCCATTTACAAGATTATTTAATTAAAAACACAGCATATAATGGTATGGATTTAATTTTTGTAGTGGGATTATAACCAAACTCTTTTGTACTTATTCGAATTGAATATTTTGGACTATACTCATTACTATAAATATTTAGACTTTTTGATTTAGTATTATCGGACGCCTTAACTTCTATTGGAATAATACCATCTTTATTATATATAAGAAAATCAACTTCAGCAGTGGCATCACTTTTCCAATAATATAAATTATGATTATTAGCCAGTAATTGATTAGCAACATAATTTTCTGCTATTACTCCTTTGTAAAGAGAAATATTATCATTTAATACATCTTCTATGCTTAAATTTAATATATTGTTAAGTATACCCACATCACTTAAATATAATTTAAATACATCTTCATCAACAAAGCCTTCCAAAGGGATTTCTGGATTTTTTACACAACGACAACAATTGACCATTCTACTAGCTTTTAACCAATCTAATGCAGTAGCAAAATCTCTAGCTCTAGCATTTTTTGATATATTAGAATACTGGAATTTTTTTGAAGCATTTGCTAATTGTGATGGTAATGAATTATAAATCCTATTTATTTTCAAAGCTTCTGCATCATTTGAAACATATTTATTCATATCATTAAAATAAGAAGATAAAATATCTTTTAAAATCAATTTATCATAATTAAAATAGTCATTAGATTTTAAAACCATATCTTTAACACTTTCAGGCATACCGCCAGTAATTAGATAAGTACGATAATAATTTAGAGCTTTTCTATGAAGTGATTCAGAAATTGATTTATTTTTTTCATAGCAATTTCTAATAGTTTCTATAAGCATTTCTTCTTTAAAAGCAAGTAAAAATTCTTCAAAATCCATAGGATACATATCAATCATTTTTACTTTACCTACTGGAAAAGATGCATTAGTTCTTTTTAGGCTTACTCCTAACAAAGAACCAGCACATATTATTCTAACATTATTATGTTTTTCACAAAAATATTTTAATTCAGATATTAAATTTTCACATTGTTGAATTTCATCTATAAAAAGAATTGAATCTTTTTTGTCTAAGTCATAATTTAATAAGGCCTTTAATTGATTATATTTTTCATCTGATGTTAAACTTGAATTGTATAAATCTACTACATCAGTTCTCTCAAATAAATTTACTATAATATGTTTTTTGAATTCAGATTTGCAAAATTCTTCTATTATATAAGTTTTTCCTGATTGCCTAACTCCTAAAACCATTAAAGGCTTAATAGAAGTCGTATTGTTTTTCCAATCTAAAAGATCATTATATATTTTTCTTTTCATAATTACATCACCACATTAATGATATCATATTATATAATAATTATCACGTTTTTCAAAGGAATATTTTGTAAAATTTACACGTTTTTCAAAGGAATGTTCAATGAAATCTTCACGTTTTCCGAAGGAATATTTAATTAAATCTTCACATTTTCCGAAGGAATGTTTAATAAAACTATCACGGTTTTGTAAGGATTTTTCTGTTTTTGTTGATAAAACTGTGTGTAGTTTTTATTAAATATTTACTTAAAATTTGTTGTTTTTTTTATGTCTTGGTACTGGCTATATAGCCAGTACTTTTTTGTGCGAGAAAACTCCCAGATAGTCTGGGAGTTCGGTAGAGCTTTAGCGATGAGTCTTTAAAATAAAAGCTCCTTTTGCTATACTGAATTTGGTCTGTCAGTAATAAAAAAGCAAAAGGAGGTCAAACCAATGGATGACAAACATACTTTATCACATACAACGTGGAATTGCAAATACCATATAGTATTTGCACCAAAATATAGGAGAAGAGTATTCTATAGTGAAAATAGATTAGAGATAGGACAAATACTAAGAGAATTATGTAAATGGAAAGGTGTGAATATAGTGAATGCAGAAGTATGCCCAGACCATATACATATGTTGTTAGAAATACCACCGAAAATAAGTGTATCAAGTTTTATGGGATTTTTGAAAGGAAAAAGTAGCCTAATGATATATGAGAGATGGGGAAATATGAAATTCAAATATAGAAATAGAGAATTTTGGTGTAGAGGATACTATGTTGATACAGTAGGAAAAAATGAACAAAAAATAAAGGAATATATAGATAAGCAATTAAGAGAAGACCATATGGCAGAACAACTAACATTAGAAAAGTTAGACCCGTTTACGGGAAGCAAGTATTAGAAATGCAAATGACAGACCACGGAGCGCTGTAAAGCGTGCAGTTGCAGAAAGCCTTATAGGCTTGGGAGAAAATCTACCAGCTTAGCTGGTAGATTTTTATCTGATTAATATAATAAGTTTATTAGATCGTGATGCGTTTATTTTTTGCATAAGTGTACAATATTTCTTCTGAAAAGTGTACAATCTTAGTAATAATATATTTTTATTGAAGAAAATGAATTATAATAACTTAGTAAAAAAAAAATATAAAACTAGATTATTTAGCTAAATTAAGTTATTTTACAATTTTTTAGGAAAATATTTTCAAAAGTTATATTATTTATTTACTGAACAAAAATGTTAAATAGTCAAAAATTGTTCACTTAACTGAACGATTTTGTTGACTTTAGTAAAATTGTTCACTATAATTTAGTTGTGAGGTGATTAGAAACATGATTGTTAGAGAAAAATATTTGAATAAGATAAGAGGCTTTTATGAATCTGATTTAATTAAAATAATAGTTGGTATTCGTAGAAGTGGTAAATCTATTATTTTAGAACAAATAATGAATGAAATAAAACAAAAATCAAATAATATTATATATTTGAACTTTGAAGATGAACGTGTTGTTTCTAATATTTATGATGATGAAAAATTACTCAAATATGTAGAAGAAAATAGAAAAGAAGGAAAATGCTATATATTTTTAGATGAAATACAAGAAATTACCAATTGGAATCTTGCTGTCAAAACATTAAGACTTCATAATAATTCAGTTTTTATTACTGGTAGTAATTCAAAGCTTTTATCGAAAGAATATACTGATGCATTTAGTGGAAGATATGTATCTTTTAGAGTAAGGCCATTTGTCTATAAAGAAATATTAGAATATTCCGAAGAGTTAAAAAAAGAAGTTTCTATATCTGATTATTTGATATGGGGTGGTTTTCCAAAAAGATTTGAATTTAATAATAATGACATGATAACCTATTTAACAGATTTAAATAATTCTATAATAGTTAAGGATTTAATAGTCAGATTTAAAATAAAGAATGAAGAATTATTTAAAAGAATTGTTAATTACGTATTAGTATCTAATTCTAGAGTCTTCTCTTCCAGGTCGATTGAAGCATATCTAAAAAGCAATAATATTAAAGGTTCTATTAATACGATAATTAAATATTTAGAATATTTGGAAAAAGCATACGTTATTAATAGAATAAAACCATATTCTAGAAAATCAAAAGAAGAATTAGAATATTATTATAAAATATATAATGAAGATGTATCCTTTAATTCATTAAGATGTTTTAATAATAGATATGATTTAAGTCATAATTTAGAAAATATAGTTTATAATGAATTAATATTTATGGACTATGATTTAAAAGTTTTAAATAATGAAAACAATGGTAAAGAAATAGATTTTATTGCTGCTAAAGATGGTAAGGAATATTATATACAAGTAGCATATAGTGTTGAAGATGAAAAAGCTTATAATAGAGAATTTAGTGCTTTTGCAAACATTGATAATAACCAGAAGAAAATATTGATAACTAATGATGAAATAGATTACTCTACTAGTACTGTTACACACTTAAAATTAAAAGATTTTTTACTACTTGATTCTCTTGATAAGATTTAATAAAATTATTTATACATAAATATTTATATAGATAGAAAACAAATTCATAAATACTTTTACTCACGAGGCGTTTACTTTAGACGCTTTTTTGTTTTTCATTTTTCAAAGGAATATCTAATTAAAACCTCATGTCTTTGAAGAAATATTTTATTCTAGTTGAAAAAAGCCTATAATTCTTTGTAAATAATTTACCTAAATTAGTTTTTTTTATGCTTAGGTACTGGCTATATAGCCAGTACTTTTTCCATTTTTAAACTTTAAACACCAGCATGGGCTTGTTATCTAAAAAATAACTTTAAGGAGGTAGTTTACTATGGATAGTGATATGACTATAAACGATGTTTCAGTATTTATAACTATAAAAAAAGTGACTTACTCGTTTATAAAAAGATTATTTGACATAGTTTGCTCTCTTGTGGGAATCATCTTCTTAATACCGCTATCAATAATAATTAAAATTTCTTATATTTTAATGGGTGATTTTCATTCTATTTTCTTTACGCAAAATAGAATTGGTAAAAATGGTAAAGAATTTAAATTTTTCAAGTTTAGAACTATGGTAGTTAATGCTGATGAAGTTTTATTCAAACTTTTAAAAGAAGATAAAGAAATGGCTAAGGAATATAAGAAAAATAGAAAATTAAAGAATGATCCTAGAATTACAAAATTAGGAAAAATATTAAGGAGAACATCAATTGATGAACTACCACAATTAATTAATGTTTTTCTTGGCAATATGACTATGATTGGAAATAGACCTTATTTACCAAGAGAAAAAGAAGATATGGGCAAATATTATAAAGATATCATAAAAACAAAGCCAGGAATAACAGGATATTGGCAAGTATCAGGAAAGAAGAATGCTACATTTCAAAAAAGACTAGAACTTGAAAGTTTTTATTCCAAAAATTGTGGTTTAAAGATGGATATCAAAATATTTTTTAAAACATTTGGAGCTGTCGTTAAAGGCCACGGAGCTGATGAGTAATTATGAAAATAGCAATGATAGGTCAAAAACGAATACCATCTCGTGAAGGTGGTGTTGAAATAGTAGTAGAAGAATTGGCTACGAGAATGGCCAAATTAGGATATGAAGTTACTTGCTACAATAGAAAAGGAAAAAATGTTTTGGATAAAAATGAGAAAGTTCAAAAAATAAAAGAATACAAAGGAGTAAAAATAAAAGAAGTTTTAACAATAGATAAAAAAGGGCTAGCTGCTATGACCTCCTCTTTTTTTGGAACGATAAAAATTCTTTTTTCAGATGCCAATGTTGTTCATTATCACGCTGAAGGTCCGTGTGCTATGATACCACTTATCAAATTTTTTTCTAGAAAAAAAATAATTGCAACAATACACGGATTAGATTGGCAAAGAGCTAAATGGGGAACAGGTTTTGCATCTAGATATATAAAATTCGGCGAAAAAATGGCTGCAAAATATGCTGATGAAGTAATTGTTTTGAGTTTAAATGTTCAGAACTATTTTAAAGAAGTATATAATCGTGAGACAAAATTTATATCAAACGGAGTTAGTAAACCGAATATTTTGAAAGCAAATATAATAACACAAAAATATAATATAAAAAAAGATGATTATATTTTATTTCTAGGAAGGATTGTACCTGAAAAAGGTATTCATTACTTAATAAATGCATTCAATAATATTAAAACTAATAAAAAATTAGTTATAAGTGGAGCTGCAAGCGATACAGAATCTTATTATATGAAATTAAAAAAGCTAGCTAATAATAATGAAAATATAATTTTTACGGGCTTTGTCAAAGGCAGAGAATTAGAAGAATTATATAGTAATGCATATTTGTATGTATTACCAAGTGATTTGGAAGGAATGCCCCTTTCACTTCTTGAAGCAATGAGTTATGGAAATTGTTGTTTAACATCTGATATTCCAGAATGTAGCAATGTTATAGACAATTATGGAATTACTTTTAAAAAAGGAAATGAAAAAGATTTGCAAAAGGAATTAGCAAATTTATTAGATAACAAAAAGCTTGTTGATAAATATAAAGAAAATTCAAGAGACTATATTCTTAGCAAATATAACTGGAATAAGGTTGTTGAAACTACTATCGAACTTTACAATGAGGTGACTTCTAAATGATAGACATTATCTTATTTTTCATTTATGTAACAGTTTATACAACTGTTGTCTCAATTTATAATTTTGGTCACCCAGTAGCAAATTTAAGATATTATGTTCTTTTTTTGCTATGCATCTTATCTGCAATAGTTTATCTGATTTCAAAAAAAACAAAGAATAAAAAAATATTTGGTAAAGAAAATTTATATTTGATAGTTGTATCCTTAGTATTTTTAGTTTTTTCATATATAAAAGCTTGTAGTATATCTATGAGTTTAAATTTAAGGACATTTGTACAAATCTCCTTATTTCTGTTACCAACATTATATTCTTTTTATGTAGTTAATTTCATTTCAAAGAAACATATATACGCAATGTTAAAAATTGCGTTAGTCATAATAATAATCACTTATTTTTTTGATATGCAGGAAGTGAAGCATAATATTTTAGAATTTTTTAGGATAAGTAATTGGCTTTCTATAGATTATCTTCATTCAGTTAGTTTTACTGAAAGTCACAACTGGGCTGAAACATTTCTACAACTATTTCTATTCTTTTTCTTTGCTTATCATAAGGATAAGAATGATAAATCATTGAAAAGATATTGTATCACTTCATTAATATTTACCCTTTTGGCTTTTAAAAGATTAGGTATGTTGTTTGCACTGTTCATTTGTTTTTTTGGTAAGAAAATTATTGAAAAAAACAATTTCAAAAAAAATCACAAAATACTATTGACTTTTACTTTTGTCATATCAACAATTTTTTACATATCCTTTATGCAAGGGAAGATATTTGATTACAATACAGTTTTCAGTTTAACAACAGGGCGAAATTGGATATTAAAACTTTGGGAAATGAAAGGTTATTTATCTTATGGATATGGGACAAGTATGTTAGTTATTGGTAGATACTTGGAAATGGATTTAGTGGAAATATATATGGAGTTAAATATTTTTTGCTTAATAATTTTTATATATAGTTATTTTAATATATGTAAAAAAAACATTTATGCAAATATAATTATGATTTATGTATTAGCAAATATGTTAACTGCTTCTAGTCTTCCGTGGCAAATTTCTTGGGTTATTATGATGATAAACATTTCATTTATAGTAAATTTTGATTCTATAAGTAATAATTCAATAAAGAAAGGATATTTATATGAATAAAAAAGTTAGTATTGTAGTTCCTATTTATAATGTTGAAAAATATCTTGATAAGTGCATAAATTCGGTAGTAAATCAAACATATAAAAATATTGAAATACTTTTAATAGATGATGGTTCTACTGATAATAGTGGAAAAATTGCGGAAAAATGGACAAAAAAAGACGATAGAATAACTGTTTACCATAAGGCAAATGGTGGTTTATCAGATGCAAGAAATTATGGAATAAAAAAGGCAAATGGAAATTATATTTGTTTCATAGATTCTGATGATTGGGTAGAAAATAATTATATTGAAAGATTACTATTGAAAATTTGTGAAAACGATTGTGATATTTCGATTTGTAACCCAATTTATGATTTTGAAGATAGTATAAGTAAAGTAAAACAAAAGAAAAATAGTAAAAACAATTATATTATGAATTCTGAAGAAGCTATTTTACAACTAAATAATTTTAGATATTTTGATATGTCTGCTTGGTGTAAACTTTATAAAATTGAGCTTTTTAATAATATAAAATTCCCAAAAGGAAAATATTGTGAAGATTTTTATATAATGTATAAATTATTTGATAAAGCAAATAAAATAATTTATTTTAATGAATACTTGTATCACTACATTCAAAGAAAAGGCAGTATAACAAATAGTAAAAATTTAAGATATGACTTTATTTATGCTGCCTATCAGCAAATGATTTTTGTAGAAAGAAAATATCCAAAATTAAAAAATGTAGTTAGAAGTGCTTATGCCTCATCAATTTTAACAATTTACAATAAATCAATAGAAAACAAAATACTATTAAAACCAGATATAAAAGAAAAATTTATTACAGAGGTAAAAAATAATTATAAGTATGTAAAAGAAAATTCTCAAATACCACTGATTAAAAAGTTTCAAATTTTTCTTTTTTCGAAAAACAGAACTATTTACAAAATTTTTTTTAAGTTATACAAATTAGTATTCAAAATATGAGAATACTCTAAAAAAATATTAAAAAAACACCAACTAAATTTAAAGGAGGTAGTATTATTGATTACCACATATAAAGAATTAAAAGAATGGTTAAAATATGAAAAACAAAATTATCCGATGAAACTGTTTGATATAGTAACTAGAAACCAAAAATACTACAATTGGAAATATCTAAAGCTTTTGCGATACTGTGAATATTATAGAAATAGTAAAAACATACTTTTATTCCCTTTTTATGTTTGTACAAGACTAAGACGAAATCTTTTGGGTAAGCAAATTGGTATTGAAATTGGAGAAAATTGTTGTGATAAAGGATTAAATATATATCATAATGGTTCAATTGTAATTAATGGTAATTCTAAAATTGGAATGAATTTGAAATTACACGGTTGTAACTGCATTGGAAATCTAGGTGAAAAAAATATGAAATGTCCAACTATTGGTAATAATGTTGATTTTGGTGTGGGAGCTATTGCTATTGGAGATATAAAAATTGCAGATGGTGTTACGATTGGAGCTAATGCTACCTGTGTTAAGGATTGCTTAAGTAAAAATACAACTCTAGTGGGGACACCTGCTAAAGCGATAAAAAAGGATAATATTTAATTATGAAAAAAGTTATTTTTGCGGAAACACCATATCAAGTTATTGTTTCCCTATATATAAAAAAACAATACTCAAAAAAAGATGATATCGTAGATTTAATTATTACAGATACATTTAATGGCCACATTAACTTATATAATAATTTAGTTAATAAAAATATCTTTAATAATGTCTTTATTGCTAAAGCAGAAGACTTAATCTTGCCTAAATCAATTAAAAAAAGGATAAAAAAGTTATATTACATTCTATTACCACAAAAAATGATAAAAAAATCTTTAGGAACAATAGACTTCTATGATGAAATATATTGTTGGAATTATGATGCATTTATTGCTAACATAAGAAGTTATTTTGCCTTAAACAATAAACCTGCACGCTTATTTATATATGATGAAGGATATGTATCCTACTTTCCATTAAATAAAGTGATTCCAAAAAAGGGTTTTTTAAAAATTATTGAGTTCAGAAATAAACTTGCAGGTATATCAAATGTAATAAGAGAAAATATTGATGGTATTTTATTGTTTGAACCAGAGCTTTTAATATATGAACCAAATTGTCCTATTTTAGTCTTAAATAAAACTCAAGGCTTAACCAATGAATTCAAAAAACTTATTGAGGAATTATTTAATACATATAACATAATACAAAACTATGATAAAAAATATATTATTTTTGAGGAAGCAATGTTTTCTAATTCAGATGAATTTGATGATGAAAAAATAATTTTGGATATAGTAAATAAAGTTGGAAAAGACAATGTATTAATAAAATTACACCCAAGAACAAAAGAAGATAGATTTTCAAAGTTAGGAATAAAAACATTAGGAAGTGATGGCATACCTTGGGAAGCTATAACTTTAACTGGTGATTTTTCCAATAAAATATTAATCGCAATTAGTAGTGGTAGCATTGTTAATTATAGACTTACTTATGGAAAAAATATGAGAGCTATTTTGTTGTTTAAACTTTTTAAGACAAATTTAAAATATTTAAGTAGCAACTATGATAAATTCTGGAACAAATTAAAATCAACTTATCCTGAGAGTGGCATATATATGCCTGAAACTATGGAAGAGCTAGATAAAATATTAACTGAAATTAGAAAATAAAATCTGCTCAACATAGATTAAATAAGACATCAAAATTATAAAAGTTTTTAATGTTGGTGAGTTGGTTTTAACGCTAGTATTTTTAAAATATTAAAAAATAAAAAAAGAAATGGAGAATGATAGAAAATGAAAACAGTTGCCTTTGTACCAATAAAACTAAATAATCAAAGAACCCCCGGAAAAAATACAAAAAAATTTGATGATGGAACACCATTGATAACAGTATTTCTTAAAACATTAGTTAAGTGTACTGAAATTGATGAGCTATATGTTTTTTGTAGTAATGAATCAATTAAGGAATATTTAATACCAGGTGTTAAATTCTTAAAAAGACCAGAATTTCTTGATACACAAGAAGCGACTCCACAAGATATTATTTCTGAATTTATGAAATTAATCGATGCTGACATTTATGCTGTATGCCACTGCACATCACCATTTGTTAGTGTAAAACATATTAATAAATGTTTTAATTCTGTTAAGGAAGGCAAATACGATTCTGCTTTTACAGGTGAAAAAATACAAAGATTATTGTGGAATGCTGAAAATAAGCCTATTAACTTTAATGCTGAAAACATTCCTAGAACACAGGATTTAAATCCTATATATAGCGAAGTTTCTGCAACTTATGTTTTTAGAAAAGAAGTCTTTACGAGATATAAAAGGCGTATCGGTATTAACCCATTAATTGTAGAGGTAAGTGGGATAGAATGCGTGGATATAGATTATCCGGAAGATTTTGAAATAGCTAATGCAATATATATGATGATTATAAATAATAGAAAGGACGATAATAAATGAAACACATACAACTACTAGATTGCACGTTAAGAGATGGAGCTTATCTAATTGATAAGAAGTTTGGTGATAATGTAATAAGAGGTATTATTGATGGATTATTAAAAACAAAAATAGATTTCATTGAAATTGGTTTCTTTCAAAATGATGGCTTTGGAGAAGGAAAAACAGTTTTTAGAAATTCCCAAGATGCTAAAAAATTTATTCCTAAAAATAAAAACGGAACTATGTTTACTGTATTAGCTGATTATAGTAGATTTTCTGTAGATAATTTAGATGAGTGTGATAATCAATCAATAGATGCAGTTAGAGAATGTTTCTTTAAAAATGAAAGATTTGGTGCTATAGAAGCGTGTAAAAAAATTAAAGAAAAAGGTTATAAATTATTTGTTCAACCAGTTGATATTTTGGGATACACAGAGGAAGAGCTTATAGAATTTATTAAACTTATCAATGAAGTTGAACCATATAGTTTTTCTATTGTTGATACTTTTGGATCTATGTACCCTGAAGATTTAACTAAAGTATTTGAAATAATTGATAAATATTTAATTTCTTCTTGTAAAATTGGATTTCATTCACATAACAATATGCAATTATCTAATGCTCTTTCTCAGGAATTTACTAGAATTTCTGCGGGTAAAAGAGAGGGTGTTATTGATGGAACTATTTCTGGTATGGGCAGAGGAGCTGGCAATACGCCAACCGAATTAATTGTACAATACTTAAATACTAA
>CANRQG010000004.1 GCA_947632735.1 uncultured Bacilli bacterium
GGGGGGGGGGGGTATAATTTTATTAATAAAAAATAGGAAATGTGCAAAAAAAGTGGGTGGAAATAATGAGAAAGCTAAGAAAAAATAGAAAGACAATAATTACAGTAGTAGTTGCGGTAGTAATAGCTGTTTTCATATCGTTAGTTTCTTGTTATGTTTTAGCAGAAAGTTTAATAAATAGTAAAGGTGTTTATTATGAAGATAATTCTAGTTTAGGTTTTAATAATGTGCAAGATGCCATAGATGGTACGTGTACTAGATTTAGTAGTGAATTATCTAATTTAAAAAAAGAAATAATAAATGAAATGTATCCAATAGGAAGTATTTATATAAGTACAACTTTGTCAACACCAGAGCAAGTAAAAGAAGCTTTAGGTGGAGAATGGGAAACGTATGGAGCGGGAAGGACATTAATAGGTGTTGGGAATAATGGTACAAGTAGTTATACTATTGGAAAAAGTGGTGGAGTAGAGAGTGTTTCTACTAAGTTAACAACAGAAAATCTACCAAGTCATACACACGTTATACCAGAATTATCAGGTACGGCAAAAGAGGCAGGTCTTCATTCACACGCTTCTTCATACTGGCCAGTTGCTTGGGGTCCTAATAGTGGAACTATAACTTTAAGCGCAAATGGAGCTATTGTGCAAACTTCTGCTGATGGTCTTGCTTCTGGTAACCCTGTAACTATAAACACTAATTCTGGAGCTAATGTTGGTTGGACTGCTGGAGCTCATACGCATTCTGTCTCAACAACTTCTTCAACAACTACGACTTGTAATGAATGTAAAGGGACAGCTGTGTCCATAAGCACCATACAACCTTACATAACTGTTTATATGTATCAAAGGAAAAAATAAATTAGGGTATAATAACTTTTCTATTGAGGGAAGATTTTTAATTGATAAAAAACTTGTTAGTTACTTAGGTAAGGTAGTTAAATAATCAGAAACTTCTTGCAATTTTTTGAAAATAAAATATAATATAAGCCAAGGAGGTATTTATGGCTAAGAAAATTGATAAAGAATTGGGGAAAAAAGAATTAGGTAAATTAAAAAATGAAGCTAATGCTTTTAAAGATTTTATCTCTCGTGGTAATGTTGTTGATATGGCTGTAGGTGTTATTGCTGGTGGTGCTTTTGGTAAAATTGTTACTAGTTTGGTTAATGATATGTTAATGCCAGCTATTGGGGTATTACTAGGTGGACTTAATTTTTCTGATTTAAGTTTCAAGATATCTGATGCAACTATTGCTTATGGTAATTTTATTCAATCAATTATTGACTTTTTAATTATATCTTTCTGTATATTTATAATGGTAAGATTATTTGATAAGTTAAAAAGACATCAAGAGGAAGTAGTTGAAGAAAAGAAATCAGATGAAGTAATATTATTAGAAGAGATAAGAGATTTATTAAAAAAGAAAAAATAAATCTTTTTTTTGGGGTGATGTTTTTTGTCTTTTAAAATTGGTAATGTTGTGATTAAAAATAAAGTGTTAATGGCTCCTATGGCTGGTATTTCTAATGCTGCTTATATGAAAATATGTGAGGAAATGGGAATTGGTTATGCGGTTACTGAACTTATTAGTAGTGAGGCTATTGTTAGAGGTAATAAGAAAACATTTGATATGTTAAAGGGACTTGATACTTTGAATATTCCTTATGCTATACAAATTTTTGGCGCAAATGGTGAAGTAATGGCTAAGGCAGCCAAGATTTTGGTTGATAATTTTAATGCAAAGGTAATTGATATAAATATGGGGTGCCCAGTACCTAAAGTGGCAGTTAGGTCGCAAGCCGGCTCTGGTCTTTTAAAAGATGTAGATAAGGTTTATGATATTGTAAAAGCAGTTGTTTCTAGTGTTTTGGTCCCTGTAACAGTTAAGATTAGAAGTGGCTGGGATTTTGATAGTATTAATGCTGTTACGGTTGCTAAAACGGTAGAAAGAGCAGGGGCTAGGGCTATATGTGTGCATCCTAGAACAAGAACACAGGGCTATAGTGGAAAAGCTGATTGGTTTATTATAAAGCAAGTAAAGGAAAGTGTTAAAATTCCTGTTATTGGTAATGGTGATATAAAAAGTTGCTATGACGTTAAGAGAATGCTTGATGAGACGGGTTGTGATGCGGTGATGATAGGTCGTGGTCTTCTAGGTAATCCTTGGCTTATAAAGAATAGTTTAAATTATTTGGATGGTAAGGCTTTAATTGAAGTTGATTTAAAAGAAAGAATTGAAGTTATGAAAAGGCATTTAAAATATTTAGTTGAGTTTAAAGGTGAAAAGATAGCAGCTTTGGAATTTAGGAATCATATAGCTTGGTATTTTAAAGGAATGTCATTTAGTAAAATACTTAAAAATAAAGTCTATCAAACTTCTAATATTCGTGATATAATCAAGATATTAAATGAGTTCGAGGAGGGCAATTATGAAGAATGGTGAAGAAAAGTTAACTGAAAAAGATAGTAAAAAAACGGCGACAAAGAAGAAAAATGTGACAGGTAAGACTAAAGCAGCTAAGGTTACGGCAAGTAAGGCTACTACGGGAAGGACAAGTACAAGAAAGACGGCTGCTAAAAGTACTAAGAAAGAAAGTACTAAAGTAGAAAAGTCAGTAGATTTTGATGCAGAAGTTGAAAAAGTAGATAAGCCTGTTGCTGTGAATACTCTCGATAAAGAAGCAATTGAAGTAAAAGAGGAAAAAGAAGAGGAAGAAGTTAAAGAAAAGGCAAATGAAAAGGAAAGTGCACCTTTAGCAAGTAATCATAAGAAATATGGGGTAAAGGCAACTTTCTTTCAAAGATTTGTAGCTTTTATATTAGATGTATTTTTAGTTTCTATGGTGGCTTCAATACTTGTACTTCCTTTTGTTGATAACGATAAGGCTGAAAAACTTAATAATGAGTCTTTGGAGGTAATCGAAAAATACTCTAGTGCTGAAATAGATTTGGATACTTATGTAACTGAAATGACTTCATTAACTTATCAGACAGCTAAGAGTAATGGGGTGGTTACATTGGTAACTTTAGTTTGCGAGATTTTGTATTTTGTGGTTTTCCAATTATATAATAATGGTCAAACTTTAGGTAAAAAGTTATTAAAAATAAAAGTTATTTCTGAAGATGGAAGTTTAACTATGAATCAGATGATATTTAGGTCATTTATTGTAAATTCTATTTTACTTGAAATAATATCTTTTTGCTTTATGTTATTTGCTGATGAGATGGTATATTTTTACGGTGTAGCAACACTAGAAATGTTACAATATGCGGTATTAGTTATATCTGCTTTTATGATTATGTATGGCGCAACCGGAAAGGGTATTCACGATAAGGTAGTTCATACGAGAGTTATTAGAATATAAGAAATGAGGAATTATTATGAGAGAACTAAGTGAACAAGAGGTAGTTAGAAGAGAAAAGTTAGAAAATATAAAGGATGCTTATCCAGATAGATTTGAGGTTAATTATGAATTAAAGGATGCTTCTAATTTAGAAGATGGCGTTACTGGTGTTAGGGTAGCTGGTAGAATTATCTTAATGCGAAAGATGGGAAAGATGAGTTTTTTAACTATTGGTGATATTAGTGGGAAAATTCAGATTTCTGTTAAATTAGATATGATAGGTGAAGAAGCTTATAATGATTTTAAAGCTAATTATGATTTAGGTGATTTTATTGGTGTCGAAGGAGAAGTTTTTACAACTCATACTGGTGAAAAAACAGTTAGGGCTTCTAAGATTAAATTTCTTGGTAAGGCTTTAAGACCTTTACCTGAAAAATTCCACGGGGTTTTAGATGTTGAGTCTATTTATCGGGAGAGATATCTTGATTTAATAACTAGTGATGAAGCTAAGAAAAAGTTTTTATTACGTAGTAGATTTATTAGGGAATTACGTAATTATTTGGATGAGGCTGGTTATATTGAGATAGAAACACCTATTCTTAATAATAAGGCAAGTGGAGCAACAGCGAAGCCATTTGTGACTCATCATAATGCTTTAGATATAGATATGTATTTGAGAATTGCTCCAGAGACTTATTTAAAAAGAGCTATTGTTGGTGGTTTTGTTAAGGTTTTTGAAATTGCTAGATGTTTTAGAAATGAAGGAATAGATGCTCAACATTTGCAAGATTTTACTATGATAGAGGGTTATTGTGCTTATTATAATTATAAGGATAATATGAAGTTCTTAAGAGAAATGCTTCAAAGTATAATAGAAAAGCTTTTTGGTACTTTAGTAATCAATATTATGGATAAGGAAATTGACTTAAGTGGTGAATGGGAAGTAGTTAGCTTTAGAGATTTAATATTAAGGTATAGTAATATTGATATTAATGAGTATAATACGAAGGAAAAGTTACTTGATAAGATTATCTCTGATAAAATTGAAATAGATAGTGAAGTGCCACTTGAAGATTTAGGTTATGGTAATTTGGTTGACCAATTATATAAGAAAGTTGCTAGAAGCAATATAATTAAGCCTACTTTCTTGACGGAGCATCCAATTAGTTTAAGCCCTTTAGCTCGTGCAAATGATGATAATAAGGAGATAACTGACCGTTTCCAATTGATTATTAATGGAGCAGAGATTATAAATGCTTATTCAGAACTTGTTGACCCTCAGGAACAAATGCGTAGATTAGAGGAACAAGCTATTTTAAAAGCTAATGGTGATGATGAAGCTATGCCTATGGATAATGATTATATTATGGCTATGGAATGTGGTATGCCTCCAATTAGTGGTTGGGGAATGGGAATTGATAGAGTTATTCAGTTACTTACTAATTCACAGAATATTAAGGATGTAGTTTTATTCCCATTAATGAGACCAAATGATAAGTAAGTTTATTTTATAGTTTTTAGAAGTGAGTCTTGAAAAAGTTCACTTTTTTTTGAATAATTTTTTTCGCTCTTTAGTTATCACAAAATTTTCATAAAAAAAGTATGTAAATACTTGAAAGTTAATTTTTAAAAAGCTATAATTATAGTGGGAGGTTAATTATGAAGAAACATAATGCAATTAAAGCCGTTCTTATAACATTATTGTTATTCACGATACTTACTTGGATATTTCCTGCTGCTATATTTTCAGGTGAGTATGTAGAACAAGGACGTGTTCAAATGGGACTATTTGATTTATTCAATTATCCATTAACATCTATTTCTTATTTTGGATATATTGTTTTATTTATAGTTCTAGTTGGTGGTTTTTATGGAATTTTATATAAAATTCCTGCATATCGTAGCTTTTTAGATAAGATAGTTGCTAAAGTTTCTGGTAAGGAAAAAGTTGTTCTTGCTATAACTATGATTTTACTTGCTGTACTTACTTCAATTTGTGGTTTACAAATTGGTTTAGCAATTTTCGTACCATTCATTGTTTCACTTATCTTATTAATGGGTTATGATAAAATTGTTGCTGCACTAACAGTAGTTGGTTCAATTGGTGTTGGTCTTGCTGGTACAACATATGCTTATAATAACATAGCTTCTTTATTATCAGCTTTGGCTTTGGATTTAGACTATGAAATTGGAATTAGATTTATAATTTTAGTTCTAGGTTTAATTCTCTTAATGTTCAATGTATTTATGTACATTAAGAAAAATAAGACTAAAAAAGGTGATAAGTTGGAAAAGAATTCTATTAAGAAGGTAGAAGTAAAGGAAGAGGTTATTGAAGATTCTAATAAAACTTCTAAGAAGGCAGTAACTTCTAAAGCAGCAAAAACTTCTAAAACACAAAAATCTACAAAGAAAGGAAAAACTTCTAAAAATAACAATAAAGCAGCCTTAAAAGATGAAGATATCATAGTAGTTAAAGAGAGTGTCGTTGCTGATGGTAAAGAAGATTTTGTTCCTACTATTGTAAATAGTAAGCATAAGATTTGGCCATTTGTAATAGGCTTTATATTATTATTTATCTTATTAGTTCTTGCATTTATACCTTGGGGTGAAACTGGTTTTGGAGTTAAATTCTTTACTGAATTATCTGATAATACAAGAGAATTTGAATTATTTGGTTTCCCAATATTTGCTAAATTGTTAGGTCAATTTAATGCTTTTGGTGAATGGTCAATAACTGATATGTTATTACCTTTAGGCTTGTTAGTATTAATTTTTGCTTTAATTTATAAGGTTAAATTTAGTGATATTTGTGAAGGCTTTGCTAATGGTGTTAAAAAAGCTTTAGCTCCTGCATTTGTAGCAATGTTAGTATATGCTATATTAGTATTAGTTACATATCATCCTTTCCAATTAGTTATTTATAAAGCAATTTTAGGTTTATCAAAAGGATTTAATATAGCTACTACTTCAATTGTTGCTTTACTTGCAAGCTTATTTAATTCTGATTCTAACTATGTATTTAATAGTGTTTTACCATACTATGTAACTCAAGTAACTAATTCTGATAACTATACTACAGTTGGTATTATGTTCCAATCATTATATGGTTTAACTATGTTAGTTGCTCCTACAAGTTTGGTTCTTATGGGTGTACTTTCATACTTAAAGGTAAGTTATAAAGAATGGTTAAAGAATGCTTGGAAATTTTTAGTTAGTTTCTTAGTAGTATTATTAATTTTATTCATAATATTAGCTTTAATATAATGAAGTAATTTAGAAAATCTCTTGGAGGTTTTCTTTTTTTGCCTTTTTTTGTCTTTATTTAGGGTATGACTTTTCTTGCTTAGTTTTAAATTTAGGTTTTAAAATTAAAGTAAGGAGGTGTTTTATGTTATATAAGTTTGATGCAGATGCTCAAAAAGTATTAATTATCGCAAAAAAGGAAATGCAAGAATTAAGACATCCTTATGTAGGAACTGAGCATTTATTACTAGCTATATTAAAAAATGAAAAATTGGAAATTACTAAGATTTTGAAAGAATATAATATTGACTATTCATCTTTTAAAAAGGAATTAATAAGAGTGGTTGGTACTGGAAAGGAATCTAATGAATGGTTTTTATTTACGCCTTTATTGAAAAGAGTTATTGAAAATGCTATTGCTTATAATAAGTCAGAAGATTCAACTATAAGTACATATAATTTATTTATCTCTTTGTTAGAAGAAGGAGAGGGTGTTGCGAATAGAATTTTAATGGGAATGAATATAGATATAGATTATTTATATGAAAAGTTTTCTAAAGATTTTAAATATAAAGCAAGTGATAAGGTTGAAAGTTTATTTTTAGATGAATTTGCGATTAACTTGAATAAGGTTTGTTTAAATAATGATGAGAGTGTTATTGGAAGAGAAAAGGAAATAAACAGGATAATAGAAATATTGCTTAGGAAAAATAAGAATAATCCTTTATTAATTGGTGATGCCGGTGTTGGTAAAACGGCTTTAGTTGAAGAATTAGCTAGAAAAATAGCATTAGGTTGTGTTCCTAATAAATTGTTGGGTAAAAAGATTTATAGTGTTTCTATGGCTTCTTTAATTGCTGGGACTAAGTATAGAGGTGAATTTGAAGAAAGACTTAATAAAATAATAGCGGAAATAGAAGATAAGGAAGATATTATTTTATTTATAGACGAAGTTCATACTTTAATTGGAGCAGGTGGCGCAGAGGGGGCCATAGATGCTTCTAATCTTATGAAACCTTATTTAGCAAGAGGAAAATTAAAGATAATAGGCGCAACTACGGAGAAAGAATATCAATGTCATATTGAGAATGATAAGGCACTTGATAGAAGATTCCAAAAAGTTTTTATAAGAGAACCTAATTTGGAAGAAGTAAAAAATATCTTATTACATTTAAGACCTGTTTATGAAAGGTTTCATAATGTTTTAATTAGTGATATTTTAATTGATAAAATTATTAAATATACAAATTTATATGTTGGTTATGGAAGACAACCTGATAAAGCTATTGATGTTTTAGATGAGGTATGTTCTAAAACGGCTCTTAAAGATACTAAACTTGACAAAAAGATAAAGGATATAAATATAAATCTTAATAAGGTAAAAGGTTTAAAAAATAACGCTATTATTAATCACAATTATAAGTTAGCTATTAAATTTAAGGATGAAGAAAAAGTTTTAGAAAATGAATTTACTAATCTTATTTATAATGGTAATAAGGAACAAAAGAAAAAGGTTTCAATGAATACTTTATATGATGTCTTATCTGAAAAAACAAATATTCCTATTAAAATGATAGATAATTTAAACTATAGGAAGTTAATTAAATTATTAGAAAATAGAGTTATTGGACAGAATGTCGCTATTGAAAAAGCTGTTATGGCAATGGAGAATCAAGCTTTTTTTTCGAGAAATAGGCCATTATCTTTATTATTAGTTGGAAAAAGTGGCTTAGGAAAAACATTTTTCGTAAAAGAACTAGCTAAGATACTTTATAATGATGATTCTTTTATTAGATTAGATATGAGTGAATATAGGGAAAGTCATATGGTTAGTGAGATAATAGGACCTCCTCCTGGTTATGTTGGTTTTGATAATAAGGAAACAATTTTGGATAAGGTAAAAAGAAGACCTTACGCTATTATGTTGTTGGATGAAATTGAAAAGGCTAGTAGTAGTGTTATGAAACTTTTTTTACAAGTGTTTGATGAGGGGGTTATGACTACTACTAGTGGTGAAAAAGTAGACTTTTCTCATATCAGTATATTTATGACTTCTAATTTGGGTATGAATATAAAAAGTATTGGCTTTAAGGAAAGTGAAGATGTTGTATTAGACAAGTTAAAAAACTTTTTAGGAATAGAACTTTTTAATAGAATTAGTGAAGTCATTAAATTTAATGATTTAGAAGAAGATGATATTAGAAAAATTATTAAGAAAAAATTAACAGAAAGAGTGGAAAAAGAAAAAGTCAAAGAACTTTTATCCACAAATATTGTGGATAAAATAATTAGAAAAAGCAATTATAAGGATTTTGGAGCGAGAAAAATTGATTTATTAATAAGTGAAGAATTAAAGGAAATGAGACAAAAAAATGGATAGTGTCTTTTTCCTTTTTTTTTGATATACTACTAATAGGTAATATTTTATCTTAACTAAAGTGAAAGGAATTGGTGGTTTTTATGAAGCTTTATAATACTCTTAGTAAAACAGTAGAAGAATTTATTCCCTTTGAAGAGGGAAAGGTAAAAATGTATACTTGTGGTCCTACTGTGTATAATTATGCTCATATTGGTAATTTGCGAACTTATATATTTGAAGATGTATTGCAAAAGGGTTTGGAATTTTTGGGCTATGATGTTAAGAGGGCTATGAATATTACGGATGTTGGTCATTTAACTAGTGATAGTGATACTGGAAATGACAAAATGTTAGAAGGTGCTAAGAGAGAAGGCAAAGACGTTATGGAAATTGCTCAGTTTTATACTAATGCGTTTCTTGATGATATGAGAAGTTTAAATATCAAAGTACCTGAAATTATTATGAAAGCTACTGATTGTATTCCTACTTATATAGAAATGATAGAAAAGCTTTTAAAAGATGATTATGCTTATATATCAGGAGGAAATGTTTATTTTGATATAAGTAAAGCTAAAGACTATTACAAATTATCTGGCAAAAACCCAGATGAGTTGAGGATAGGAGTTAGAGATTCTGTAGAGGAAGATGTCGCTAAAAGAAATCCGGCTGATTTTGTTTTATGGTTTACTGTTTCTAAGTTTGAAAATCAGATATTAAAGTGGGATTCTCCTTGGGGAGTTGGTTATCCAGGTTGGCATATAGAATGTTCAGCTATTTCATACAAGACATTAGGTGAATATTTGGATATTCATTGTGGTGGGGTTGATAATATTTTTCCGCACCATACGAATGAAATTGCTCAAAGTGAGGCTTTCTTGGGTCATAAGTGGTGCAATTACTGGTGTCACGGGGCTCATTTAAATGATGCAAGCGGTAAGATGAGTAAATCTAAGGGGGAATTTTTAAGATTAGCTTTATTAAAAGAAAAAGGTTATAGTCCCTTAGATTATCGTTATTTTTGTTTAAATAGTCATTATCGTAATTCTTTAGTTTTTACATATGATTCTTTAGATATTGCTAAGAATGCTTTAGCTAAGTTAAGAAATAAAGTGTTATCTTTAGATACTTCTATGGTTGTTGAAACTGAAAAAATGGTTTCATATATTAATAAGTTTAAGGAAAGTTTTGAAAATGATATTAATACTTCAATGATGCTAACAGTGCTTTATGATGTTTTAAAGGCTAAGGATATAAATGATACGACAAAGTTTAGTATTGTTAAAGAATTTGATAAGGTTTTATCATTAGATTTATGTGTAGCAGAAAAAGAAACTATTAGTGAAGATTTTGAAAGAGAGATATTAGCTAAAATTGAAGAAAGAAAGCAAGCAAAGGCTAATAAGGATTTTGTGAAAGCGGATAGTATTCGTGATGAACTTCTTTCTTTAGGGGTAAAACTTATTGATAGTCGTGAAGGAACAAGTTATGAACTAATATAGGAGGGCGACAGCTCTTTTTCTGTACTAGTAGTTTTTACAAATATTTGATAAGTTCATTAAATGCTAAGTATAGTGTTTGGCATAAAAAAATTATTTTTCTATTTTGGAGATGGGTATATGAATGTTAAGGAAATAAATGTTTTAGTTCTTGCTTATTTAGGTGATACGATATATGAAAATTATGTGAGAAAGTATTTGATATTGAAAGGAATTGGCAATGTAGATAGTCTTCAGAAGGAAGCTATTAAATATGTTAGTGCTAAAAGTCAAGCTAAATATTTAACTGAAATGCTTGATAAGGGCTTTTTTAGTGATGAGGAACTTGATGTCATTAGAAGAGCTAGGAATTATAAAACAACAAGTCATCCGAAAAGTTGTGATATTATTACTTATAAATATGCAACGGCATTAGAAAGTTTGATAGGATATTGGGAATTTTTGAATAATAGAGAAAGGATAGATGAGATAATGCATTTCATCTTAAAGTAGGATTATGTTAGTTTATGGAAAAAATGTAGCAAAGGAAATTTTGAAAAAAAATGAAAAAGTTGAAAAAGTAATTTTGCAGGTAGGTTTTAAGGATAATTTATTAAATTCCCTTATTGAAAATCGTAAATTGCCTGTTGATTATGTTTCAAAACGTGAAATTGACCGTTTGGTAGATGGAGTGCATCAAGGTATAATATTATCTATTCCGGATTATAATTATCATAATTTAGATGAAGTGTTTAATGATGATATTGTTGTTATACTTGACCATTTAGAAGATGCTCATAATTTAGGGGCAATTATTAGAACTTGTGAGGCAGCTGGTATTAAAAGTGTTATTATACCGAAGGACAGGCAGGTTGGTGTAAATGCTACGGTTATGAAGACGAGTGTAGGAACTTTGGAGAATGTTAGTGTTATTTCTGTTACTAATTTGGTTAACTCTATTAACAAGTTAAAGGAAAATGGTTTTTGGGTTGTTGGGACCACTTTAAGTGAAGATAGTGTTGATTATAGAAGTATTGATTATAATGGAAAAATTGCTTTAGTGATAGGAAATGAAGGAATGGGAATTTCAAATATAGTAGCAAAGAATTGTGATTTTTTGGCTAAAATACCTATGTATGGAACTACCAATAGTTTAAATGCTTCTGTTGCGGCGGGAATTATGATATATGAAGTGATCCGTAATAGAAAGTAGGTAATATGAATTATAAAAATGTGAATGACTATGAAGTTTTATATATGATTAGGGAAAGTAGCGAAGAGGCAGAAGATTTACTATATCAAAAATATTTACCAATTATTAAGCATATGGCGGCAAATTATTGTTTGTTTAATAAAGATTTAGGTGTTGATTATGATGATTATCTTCAAGAAGCTATGATTAGTTTTAGTAAAGCTGTTTCTACTTATGATGAAAATAAAAATGCATTGTTTTATACATACGCTACTACTGTTATTAATAAGCATTTGGCTCATTTTATTAGGCATTTAAAATCAAGTAAAAATGCTCCTTTTATTAATAGCTTGCACGATGATGGTATTATTGATAATGCAACGGATGTGTCTTTTTCGTATGTGGATAGGTTTTTTGCGGAGGATTTTTGTAATCTTAAGAATAGTTTTAGCATTGAAGTTAGTCCTGTGTTTGAGTTACGATATAATGGTTTTTCGTATAAGGAGATAGCTGTTTTGTTAGATATTCCGCTTCATACTGTTCAGGTACGGTTATATAAAATTAGGAAGGAAATAAGAAAAATTATCTGAGCTAGTTTACAAATTCTTTTATAAGGGTTTTTCTACATTGCAATATAGAAACGGGAATTTACTTTTTATTTTACGAAGGGATTTTCTCTTTTATTTCACGAAGGAATTTTCTTTATAAAAAATTATTTTGTTCTATTGATTAAACGCGGTATTTTTACTATAATGTAATTATAGGGAGAATGGTTTAATAAGGTTAAAGATAATGTTACTCGTAATTTTTTAAAGATTCTTTATGATGTGATAAATTGTGAGAGTTAGATATGTGCTAATTTGTGCAGGAAGAATATAATAGGTGATAATATGGCTAAGATAGTTAATTTTTCTAAAGAAAATAATGCTGATATTGAGACTAATTTGTATGACTGGACCGGGCGTGAGGGTATGCTTGGTAATATCGGTACGGAAAAGATGCAAGAAGTGTTTTTAAATATGGATATTGCTATGAAATATGTTCATAAACACGGTTATTGTATAAAGTCATTTAGTCCTTTTGAAATACAAATTCTTAATAATTCGCCTAGACAAATAAAATTTAATACTTTATTGGAAATGCCTGCTGATTTAGCTCTTGCTGAGAAGTTGAAGAATGAAGATATTTTCCATTCTGCTTGTTTACAAATAGGTCTTTATACAAATTCTTTACGTTATTTAAAAGAAGATTTTTTAAGGGATAATTTTGAAGAATTTGCGAAGAGTCTACCACCAGATGATGTTCCTTATTATAGGGGAATAGTATTAAGAGGTGCTGGTGTTTATTACTCGGAGTATGTGATGGAAAGAAAGAAAAAGGATTTGGAAATGTTAGAAAAAGAGGTTTCAGAGGCAGAGGGAAGAGGTAGTAATAAGCAATTTGTTAAATCAAATGGTATGGGCTTTAAGGAAGAAAGCATTTCTAATGATAAGATTAATGATAATATATATAAGCAAATTAATGGTTTAAGGGATAGTGCTTTTGTTAATTATTTGATAATGCCAACTATTATATTATTAACTGGTATAATGATAAGTATATTGGCTTTGTTTTTTAGTTTATTTTAGTTAAAATGGGTTGACATTTCTAAGTGGTTATGCTATTTTATAGGTGTAAGCACATAGAAGTGTTTTTATTTTGAATTAAATTAAGAAAAAGGTGATATGCGAATGGCTAAGGCTTTAAAAAATGAAACAAAGTCTAAAGAAACAAAATCTAAAGAGACAAAGTCTAAATTAGAGAAAAGTAATGCTCAGAAGGAAAAGAAAAGTCTTTGGGTGAGATTTAGAATATTTTGTCACGGTGTTGCGAGTGAGTTTAAGAAAGTCCATTGGACTTCTAAGGATAATATGATTAAATATTCTATAGCTACAATAGTTTTTGTAGTTGCTTGTTCTTTGTTCTTTTATGCAATTGATGTCGTTTTTGCATTAATTCAAACACTATTTAATTAAAGGAGAATTGTATGGATAAACAGTGGTATGTAGTTAATACTTATTCAGGTCACGAAAACAAGGTAAAAGAAAAGCTTGAAATGAGAGCTGAATCTATGGATATGCAGGATTATATTTTTAGAGTTGTTATACCTGAAGAGAAAGTTGTTGAAGTAAAAGATGGTGTTACTAAGGAAAAAGTAAAAAAGATGTTTCCTGGTTATATATTAGTTGAAATGATTATGACTGATGAAGCTTGGTATGTTGTTCGTAATACGCCGGGGGTTACAGGATTTATTGGTTCAAGTGGTAAGGGTGCTAAGCCTACTCCTTTACAACCTTATGAAGTAGATAAAATTTTAGGCAATATGGGTATTAGTAGAATTGATGTTGAAACTGAGCTTACTGAGGGAAATAAAGTTAAAATTATTGCTGGTCCATTTAATGGAATGTTTGGTAAAATTGATTCTGTTGATCTTCCTAATCAGAAAGTTAACTTGTTAGTTGATTTGTTTGGACAGGAAACTTCTGTAGAGGTTGAGATTAGTCAAATTGAGAATGCTGGTTAATTGTTTAGGTTAATGCTTAGGACTTGCGTTTTTGAAAATATTATGTTATTATTTAATGGCTATATTTAATTGATATAGATTTAGTGGGAAGTATGGTTTGCATTTTAAAGCGGTAATCAAGCTGTTTGGACCACTCGCGAAAACTAAAGAGAAAGGATGTGTTTTTCGTGGCAAAGGATGCAGTAAAGAAAATTAAATTACAAATCCCAGCAGGAAAAGCAACACCAGCTCCACCAGTTGGTACAGTTTTAGGACCTGCCGGAATTAACTTACAAGATTTTTGTACAAAGTATAATGACGCTACTAGAGATAAGATGGGTGACATTTTACCAGTAGAGATTTCAGTATATGAGGATAGAAGTTTTGATTTTGTTATTAAGACTCCACCTACAAGTTTCTTGTTAAAGAAATATGCAAAAGTTCAAAAGGGTGCTGTTAAGGGCTCTAAGGAAACGGTTGCAACTATTTCAGAAGCTCAATTAAGAGAGATTGCTGAGATTAAGTTACCTGATTTAAATGCATATGATGTAGAGTCTGCTATGAAGATTGTAGCTGGAACTGCTAAAAATATGGGAATAAAAATCGAAGGACAAGAGTAACTTTAAACATATAGGTTTGTACCTAGTGGAAGGAAAATTAAAATCCGCTTTTACCACATAAGGAGGAAAGAAAGATGAAAAAAAGAAGTAAGAAATATCGTGAGGCTGTTTCTAAAGTAGAAAAGGGTAAGATATATTCTAAAGAAGAAGCTATTAAGTTAGTAAAAGAAACTTCAACTAGTTCATTTGATGGCTCTATCGAAGTAGCTATGAGATTAAATCTAGATACAAAGAAGGCTGACCAACAATTAAGAGGTGCAATTGTACTTCCAAAAGGAACTGGTAAAACAAAGAAAGTTTTAGTAATTGCTAGAGGACCTAAGGCAACTGAAGCTAAAGAGGCAGGTGCTGACTATGTTGGCGATGTTGATATGTTAGAGAAAATTGAAAAAGAGAATTGGTTCGATTTTGATACAATGATTGCTACTCCTGATATGATGCCTTTATTAGGTAAGTTAGGTAAGGTTTTAGGACCTAAGGGTTTAATGCCAAATCCAAAAACTGGAACAGTTACTATGGATGTTGCAAAAGCTGTAGAGGAAGTTAAGGCTGGTCGTGTTGAGTACAGAACTGATAGTTTTGGAAATATTCACGGTATTATTGGTAAGGCTTCATTCAGTGAAGAAGATTTATTGGCTAATTTAAATGCTTTTGTAGAACAGATTTTGAAGGTTAAACCTGCTACCGTAAAGGGTGAGTATGTTAAGAATATTTCAATTTCTTCAACAATGGGACCTGGAATTAAGGTTGAAAATAGTTTTGACAAATAGAAATTTATAAGATATAATAAAGACAATTTATTGGTGCCATAGACAGTAGGTATAGAAGTAAATCCTACCGAGGACTTAATTAGTTTGTAAAAGTTCTTACTGTCTATTGATAGTGGGAACTTTTTAAATGGCATTTTTAAAGTATAAGGAGGTGTATTATGGCAAGTGAGAAAGCATTAAAAGAAAAGCAAGCTATCATTGATGAGATTAAATCACGTGTTGAGTCAGCTAAAACTATTGTTTTGTTTGATTATCGTGGTATTACTGATAGTGAAGCTAAAGAGCTACGTGTTAAATTAAGAGAAACAAATTCTGATTACAAGGTATATAAGAATACTTTGATGGCTCGTGCTTTTAATGATTTATCAATTGATTTGAATGAGGCTTTAACTGGTCCAAGTGCCTTTGCATATGGTGAAGATCAAATTGCGCCAATTAAGGTTTTATCAGATTTTGCTAAAAATCATCCAGCATTGGTATTAAAAGTAGGAATTGTAGATGGAGATAAGGCTGATCAAGCTAAGTTAGCTGAGTATGCTTCATTACCATCAAGAGATGCTTTACTTACTATGTTAGCTGGTGGAATGATCGGTCTAGTAAAAGACTTATCAATTTGCCTTGATTTATATAGCAAACAAAAAGAAGAAAATTAATATTAAATAAAATTTAAGGAGGATTATAAAATGGCTAAATTAACAAAAGAAGATTTTATCAGTAGTTTAAAAGAAATGAATTTATTAGAAATTAAAGAATTAGTAGATGCAATGAAAGAGGAATTTGGTGTTGATCCATCAGCTGTTGCTGTTAGCGCACCAGTTGCTGGTGGAGCAAGTGAAGATGCTGCTCCAAGTACAGTTACTGTATCTATTGCTGATGCTGGAGCTGCTAAAGTTGCAGTTATCAAGGTAGTTAAGGATATTACTGGTTTAGGCTTAAAAGAATCTAAGGACATTGTTGATAGTAATGGTGTTATTAAAGAAAATATCCCAACTAGTGAAGCTGATGAAATTAAAGCTAAGCTTGAAGAAGCTGGAGCTACTGTAGAAGTTAAATAGTAGTAAAAATTAATTGTGAAAAGAATGGTAATTTGTTTTGATTAGCATTCTTTTTTTGTTTGTCACGAGAACTTTTTTAATTTTTTGCTAATTTTATAAATTATTACGTTCTTGACAAGAGATTATTTTATGTTTTATAATTAAGATGCTAGTAAGATATCTATATCTTGATTACGATAGTTTTGAATACTAAAATATTTGAAACTATGTAAAGGTTGAGATATAAAAAACCTTATCAATCTTATTAGTCAAATTGCATCATAGGAACAAAGAAGGAAAACTTTAGGTGGTAAGTGGCTAGGTCGATTAATGATTGCGATTTTCACTTTGATTGTGAAGTCTAGCTCCCTGCAAACCAACAACAATTGTCAATTTATCAGGTTGCTTTTGTTGTAAAAAAATATAGAGCTATAGTTAGTGTTTGAACAAGTAGGTTCATATGTATTTTTTTGGTATATAGATTTAATCATTATCTATATATTTTTTTTATTGATTCTTTTTTCTAATCGTTGTTATAATTAATATAATAGGAGGAAAGAAATGAATATATTTAATTTCTTGTTGGGTATTTTACCAGGTAGTGTTACTTGCTTTTTTGGTTTAAAATTGCGGAGAATTGTTTTAGTAATATCTTGGTTTATACTTGGCTATTATGGTTTGGCTTTTTTCATAGAACATATTGATATGTCTGATACTTTGAAGCTTGTTTTACAACTATTAGCAGGAGTGGTTTTTGCTATATTAAGTTTAAGAATACAAAAAGTGGCTTGGTTCTTACTTGTTTTTGCAATAGGCTTTTTAGTTGTATTTATGTTAATGCCTGATGTTTGGTACTCAATTGTTTTAGCTATTATCATTGGATTAATATTTGGAATTATTGCTTTTTATATGTATGAGCCAATGATAGTTATCTCTACGGCATTAGGTGGTTCATATTCAATTGCTTTAAGCATTTCTAATTATTTTGGCCTTAGTAAACTTGCTTATTTGTTGCTAATTTTTGCTTTGTTAGCGATAGCTGGTTTATATGTTCAATTCAGTTGTTTGAAAAAAGAAAAGTTAAAGAAAAGTGAAACAAAGGTAACAGCTTAGAAAAGTTATTTGACAAAGTGACTTTTTAATATTATAATTGTGTTATATCCTAGGGTGATAGTAGTGTGGATGATTTTATAGGAATTTGTATATTGGTATAAAGGAATATAGGGTTTGAAGTATGAAATCACATTTCTAGTAACTTTTAAAAGTTTAGCTAGATTTAAGCAGGGAAAAATTTACCATTACTAGGGTAATGCAATTTGAAGAGAAAGAAACTCTTTATCGATAAGTGATTTGTTAAATGAAACTGATAATTTCAAATGACAGGTCTTTTAAAAAAACTCGGCCACCTTATTGGTGGTTTTTATTTGCTTTTTTGTGCCTTTTCTTCTATAATTAGTTATGATAGGAGGCGTGCTTATGAGTGATAAAGAGGTAAGTGAAAAGCAAGAATTTGATGTTTCTTTTGTTAGGATAGAAGAAAATATGGATAAAAATTTGCAGCAAGCTATTAATAAGTATAATCTAGTACATAATAAAATTAGTGGGGATTTGAAAGAAGAAGAAAATATTATTGAAAATAAGCTTTAAGTGTGATAGATTATTTATAGAATATGGAGGGAAGATATGGCTAAAAATTATAGGGCAGTAATAAATGATAAGTATGAGGCTAAAGTTATAAATAATGCTAGTGGTGTATGTTTATTTGATGAGCAAAAATATGACTTGTATTATGATAAGATAAGAAATGCTACTAAGAAGATTATTTCTAATTGTAATGATATTATTAATGCTATGGACAAGATTTTGAGTGACCCACAAACTGGTAAAGCTCCAGCTAGTTATTGTAAAAGAATAAAGCAAAATGCTCTTAAAATTAAGTTGGAACTTACTGAGAATAGAAATAATTTGGGTGTTAAATTGGATAATGAATTTAGAAAACAAATTAAGTCGTGGATAGCTTGGTGTAAAAAACAGGATGTTTCAAAAATAGAAAAATTGTAAAAGAGGTGTGCTATGGCTGTTAAAAAATATCAAATTAAAGACTCATTATTACAAAAGACTTTAAAAGAGTGTAGCTTATGGGTTGAAAATATTAATAATACTATTGGAAAATATGGTGATGGCGCTAGTGGTGAGAAAACTTTAATTGGTTATGTTGAAAAAATGAATGAAGTTTGTTGGTCTGATGGTAGAGCTGCAAGTTCTTGGTATCAAGCTAATCAAAATAACTTAAATAAGGTAAATTCTCAAATGAAAAGCATTGATGATGATTTAAAAACTCTTGATTTGATGGGAAATATTAATTGATAATATTTGATTTTACACAAATTTAACAAAAAATTAACTTTTTTTGAATTTTTTTGTTGACTTTATAATAAAAAAGGTTTAATATATGTTTCGAAAGGGCGAAAACTTAGTACATTTTACTTTGTTTTCGCTTTCTTTGTTTATTTAGGAGCGATTTATGGGACAATATTTTACTAATGAAAAATTGCCTAGTAATATTAGGAAAACGGAATGTTTTGTCCTAGGAAGAAAATTTATATTTTTAACTGATAATGGAGTTTTTTCGAAAGACGGTTTGGATTTTGGCAGTAGACTTCTTCTTGATGCAATCCCGCTTGAAGAAGTTGGAGGCAAAATTCTTGATATGGGTTGCGGTTATGGAGTTTTTGGTATCGTTCTTGCGAAAGTTACTAAGGCACATATTGATATGGTTGATGTTAATTTGAGGGCTTTGCATTTGGCAAAGAGAAATATAGTAGAAAATAATGTTGATAATATTGATGTGTTTGAAAGTAATGTTTATGAGAATGTTCCAGGTAAATACTCATCCATTATTACTAATCCGCCAATTAGGGCAGGAAAAAAAGTTGTCTATGAAATAGTGATGAAGGCTTCCGAACATTTAGAGAAGGGTGGAAAACTTTTCTTAGTAATTCGAAAGGAACAAGGTGCAAAATCGCTAATTGTCGACTTGGAAAAAGTATATAATGTAGAAGTAATAGTTAAGGAAAAAGGATTTTATGTCATAAAATGTGAATTGAAATAGCATTTATGATAAGAAAAAAACTAAATGTGGGGTGAAAAATAGTGGCTTACAAAGTTGTTAAATGTGGTGATTACCGCAAAAGAAGAAATTTTTCTAGAATTAGAAACTCATATGAATTAAAAGATTTATTGGAGATTCAAAAAAAGTCATATGATTGGTTTATTAAAACTGGTATCAAAGAAGTTTTTGATGATTTATTTCCAGTAGAGAATTTTTCTGGAACTTTATCACTTGAATTTGGTGATTATCATTTTGATGAACCTAAATATTCAATTAAGGAAAGTAAAGATCGTGAATCTACTTATTCTGCACCTTTAAGAGTGGAAGTACGTTTATTTAACCGTGAAAGTGGAGAGGTTAAGGAACAAGAAATATTTATGGGTGATATGCCTATTATGACAAATAGTGGAACTTTTGTTATTAATGGGGCTGAACGTGTTATCGTTTCACAATTAGTACGTTCTCCAAGCGTATATTTTAATCGTGAGATAGATAAGAATGGTCGTGAGTTAATTACATCACAAATAATTCCGACAAGAGGAACTTGGCTAGAGTTTGAAACAGATGCTAGGGATGTTTTATATGTAAGAATTGATAGAACAAGAAAAGTTACATTGACAACATTACTTCGTGCTTTTGGTTTGTCTAGTGATGAAGATATTTTAAGAGTCTTTGGTGATGATGAGTATTTAAAGAATACTATTAGTAAAGATTCTACAAAAAATACTGATGAAGCTTTGATTGAAATTTATGAAAAGTTAAGACCAGGTGAACCTGCTACTTTAGACTCATCTAAAAACCAAATTATTACACGTTTCTTTGATGAATTTAGATATGATTTAGCTAAGGTAGGTCGTTACAAATTTAATAGAAAATTAAATGTAATTGACCGTTTACTTGACCAAACTTTAGCAGAAGATATTAAGGATGGTAAGAAAGTAGTTTTTGAAAAGGGTACGAAAATTACTAAGGCTAATTTAGATGAACTTAAAAAAGTTTTAGATAAGGGTTATGGACTTAACGAGGTTACAATAAATGAAGAATTAGATGATTATAATAAAGTTCAAACTGTTACAATAGTTGATCCTAGTGATAAGAAGAAAAAACTTATTGTTATTGGTAATGATCAGAGTATTGATATTAAGAGACTTACTATTTCTGATGTATATGCAAGTGTTTCATATTACTTAAACTTATTACACGGTGTAGGTAATTTTGATGAAATAGATCATTTGGGAAATCGTCGTATACGTCAAGTAGGAGAACTTTTACAAAATCAATTTAGAATTGGTGTTTCTAGAATGGAACGTGTTATTCGTGAGAGAATGACTACACAAGAGATGGAAGAAGTTACTCCAAAGACACTTATTAATATTAGACCAGTTACAGCAGCTATGAAAGAATTCTTTGGTAGTTCACAATTATCACAATTTATGGACCAAACTAATCCAATAGCTGAACTTACTAATAAACGTCGTTTATCAGCATTAGGACCTGGTGGACTTTCTCGTGATAGAGCTGGTGTAGAAGTACGTGACGTTAATGCTTCACATTATGGTCGTATTTGTCCAATTGAATCTCCTGAAGGACCAAACATTGGACTTATTACTTCACTTGCAAGTTATGCTAAAATTGATGAGTATGGATTTATAATGACTCCATATAGAAAAGTTGTTAATTGTCAGATTACTGATGAGGTACGTTATTTAACAGCTGATGAGGAACTAGATTATATAATTTCTCAATCAACTGTTGGTACTGATGAAGATAATAAAATTATAGATGAACAAGTAAATGCTCGTTTCCGTGGTGAAAATATTTTAGCTAAACCAGAACAAGTAGATTATATTGATGTTAGTCCACAACAGGTTGTTTCTATTACAACAAGTTGTATTCCATTCTTGGAACACGATGA
Organism: uncultured Bacilli bacterium; assembly: GCA_947632735.1. Classification (GTDB taxonomy): domain Bacteria; phylum Bacillota_I; class Bacilli_A; order RF39; family UBA660; genus CANRGD01. Next base: position 21,610 of record CANRQG010000004.1, read on the forward strand.
TGCGACTCGTGCTTTGATGGGAGCTAATATGCAACGTCAAGCAATGCCTCTAATTAAAACAGAAGCTCCACTTGTTGGAACTGGTGTTGAGTTTATCGCAGCAAAAGATTCTGGAGTTGAAATTATTGCTGATGCTGATGGTATTGTTGAATATGTTGATGCTAAAAGAATTGATGTTAAAACACCTAATGGTAAGGAAACTTATAATTTAGCTAACTTTGAATTAGCTAACTCTAGTATTTGTTCACATCAAAGACCAATTGTTCACGTTGGAGACAAGGTTAAAAAGGGTGTAACTATTCTTGCAGATGGTAACTCTACTGATAAAGGAGAACTTGCTTTAGGTAAGAATATGACAGTTGCTTTTATGACTTTTAATGGTTATAACTATGAAGATGCTGTTATCTTAAATGAAAATTTAGTTAAGGATGATAAATATACATCTCTTCATCTTGAAGACTATGAGATGCAATGTCGTGAGACAAAATTAGGACCTGAAGAGATTACAAGAGATATTCCTAATGTTAGTGAGGAAGCTCGTCGTAATTTGGATGAAAATGGTATTGTAACTATTGGTACAGAAGTAAAGGAAGGAGACATTTTAGTTGGTAAGGTAACTCCTAAGGGAATGGCTGAACTTACTTCTGAAGAGAAATTATTACACGCTATTTTTGGTGAGAAGACTCGTGAAGTTCGTGATACATCACTTCGTGTTCCACACGGTGGCGATGGTATCGTTCACGATATTAAGATTTATTCACGTAAGGATAATGATGAATTACCTGCAGGTGTTTCTAAAGTAATTCGTGTTTATATAATTCAAAAACGTAAGATTCAAGTTGGAGATAAGATGTCTGGACGTCACGGTAATAAGGGTGTTATTTCTCTTATTCTTCCACAAGAAGATATGCCATACTTGCCAGATGGTACGCCAGTTGATATTATGTTAAATCCACAGGGTGTTCCTTCTCGTATGAATTTTGGACAAATTCTTGAAATTCATATGGGTATGGCCGCTAAAAAGTTAGGTGTTCATATAGCTACACCAGTATTTGATGGAGCAAGTATTGATGATATTAAGGCTATGATGAAAGAAGCGGATATGGATGAGGATGGTAAGACGGTTCTTTATGATGGTCGTACTGGAGAACCATTTGATCATCGTATTGCTGTTGGTGTTATGTATATGATTAAACTACACCATATGGTTGATGATAAGTTGCACGCTCGTTCTACTGGACCTTACTCTTTAGTAACACAACAACCTCTTGGTGGTAAAGCACAGTTTGGTGGTCAAAGATTTGGTGAGATGGAAGTTTGGGCATTGTATGCATATGGCGCTGCTCATACGTTACAAGAGATTATTACTTACAAGTCCGATGATGTTATAGGCCGTGTTAAAGTATATGAATCAATTATTAAAGGTCAAGAAGTTAATCAAGCTGGTGTTCCAGAGTCATTTAGGGTATTGATGAAGGAGTTCCAAGCTTTAGGACTTGATGTTTCAATAATTGATGATAATGGACAAACTCTTCAACTTAAGGAGATTGAAGAAGCAGAGGATAAGGATGATTTCAATACTTCTATTGATGAGGTTGAAAGTCCCGTTAAAGAGGTTTTAAATGATAATAATCTTTTACCAATAGAACAGCAAGATGAGCAGGACTCTTCAGAAGATGATTATGAAGATGAAGAAGATTTTGAAGAAAATGAAGACTTTGAACCTGGTGATGAAGATTTAAATGAAGATTTCTTAAAGGAAGGAGCTGATATTTAATGATAGATGTTAATAAATTTGATGCATTAAAAATTGGAATTGCTTCTCCTGAAAAAATTCGTGAATGGTCTTATGGTGAGGTTAAAAAACCTGAAACTATTAATTATCGTACTTTAAGACCTGAACGTGATGGTTTATTTTGCGAAAAGATTTTTGGGCCTACAAAAGATTTTGAATGTGCTTGTGGAAAATATAAGCGTGTTCGTTATAAAAATATAGTTTGTGATAGATGTGGAGTTGAAGTTACTCGTTCTAAGGTTAGACGTGAACGTATGGGACATATTGAACTTGCTACTCCTGTTTCACATATTTGGTTCTTTAAAGGTGTTCCTTCTCGTATGGGCTTAGTTTTAGATATGAGTCCTAGAGATTTGGAAGAAGTTTTATACTTTGTTAGTTATGTAGTAATTGATAAGGGAAATGCACCTTTAGAAAATAAGCAAACTTTATCAGAAAAAGAATATCGTGCTTACTATGAAAAGTATGGTACGGGATTTAAAGTAGGTATGGGTGCTGAAGCTATTAAAGAGCTTCTTAAGAAAGTAGATTTAAAGAAAGAAATAGATGATATTTCTAAGGAATTGGAAAGTGCTCAAGGACAAAAAAGAACAAGATTACTAAAAAGATTAGATGTACTTGATGCTTTCTATAATTCTGGTAATAAGCCTGAATGGATGATAATGGATTGTATTCCAGTTATTCCACCAGAACTTCGACCAATGATTCAATTGGATGGTGGACGTTTTGCTACTAGTGATTTAAATGATTTATATAGACGTGTAATTAATCGTAATAATCGTTTGAAGAAGCTTATTGATTTGGGAGCACCTGGAATTATTATTCAAAATGAAAAACGTATGCTTCAAGAAGCAGTTGATGCTTTATTTGATAATGGTAGACGTGGAAGAAGTGTTACTGGTGCTGGTAATAGACCTTTAAAATCTATTTCTAGTATGTTAAAAGGTAAACAGGGACGTTTTCGTCAAAACTTACTTGGTAAACGTGTTGACTATTCAGGACGTAGTGTTATCGTTGTTGGTCCATCTTTGAAGATGTATCAATGTGGTATTCCAAAAGAAATGGCTCTTGAGTTGTTTAAGCCACACGTTATTCACGGTTTAGTTAGTAAGGATATTGCTCATAATATTAAGGCTGCTAAAAGATTAATCGATACACAAGACCCTGTAGTTTGGGATATTGTTGAAGAAGTTATTAAGGAACATCCAGTTATGTTAAACCGTGCTCCTACACTACATAGATTAGGTATTCAAGCTTTTGAACCAATATTAGTTGGTGGTAAAGCTATTAGACTACATCCATTAGTTTGTACAGCATTTAATGCTGACTTTGATGGAGACCAAATGGCTGTTCACGTTCCATTAAGTGAAGAAGCCAAAGCTGAAGCTAGAATTTTGATGTTAGGTTCTAACAATATACTTCATCCAAAATCAGGTGACCCTATTGTTACACCTTCACAAGATATGGTTTTAGGTAATTACTATATCACTATGGAAAAAGCTGGAGAAGAAGGCGAAGGTCGGGTATTTAAAAACTCTAATGAAGCTTTAATGGCTTATGAAAGAAGAGAAATTACATTACATACTCGTATTGCTATTCCAGTAAATTCATTCAAGTATAAGTTATTTACTGAAGGACAAAAGGATAAATACTTAGTAACAACTGTTGGTAAGATTAAATTTAATGAAATTTTACCAGATACATTTGCTTATATTAATGAGCCAACTGATGATAATATTTCTAATATTACTCCAAGTAAATATTTCTTGGATAGAGGGGTTAATATACCTGAAGCTATTAAGGAGATGCCACTTGTTAAGCCTTTTGCTAAGAGTACTTTAGAAAAGATTATTGCACAGGTATTTAAGCGTTATAAAACTACTGAAACTTCAACAATGCTTGATAGTTTGAAGGATTTGGGCTTTAAATATTCAACTTTAGCTGGTGTTACAGTTAGTATGGCTGATGTTAAGACAAGTCAAAATAAAGATAAAATTGTTGCTGAAGCACAAAAACTTGTTGATAAGATAAATAAACAATATAAACGTGGTTTAATTACTGAAGAAGAACGTTATAATAAGGTAATTGAAACTTGGAATGCAGCTAAGGACGAAGTTCAAGATGAGTTGCAAGAGATTGCTAATAGTGATTTGGAAAATCCGATATTTATGATGATGCATTCTAAGGCTCGTGGTAATATTTCTAACTTTACTCAAGTTGCTGGTATGCGTGGTATTATGGCTAAGCCAGATGGTTCTTCAGTTGAAATTCCGGTTTTATCTAACTTTATCGAGGGCTTAAGTGTTGCTGAATTCTTCTTATCAACACACGGTGCTCGTAAAGGTAGTGCTGATACGGCTTTAAAAACAGCAGATTCTGGTTACTTAACACGTCGTTTAGTTGATGTTTCTCAAGATATGATTGTTAGGGAAGCTGATTGTGGTACTGATCAGGGTGTTGTTGTAAGAGACTTCATTAATGAGAAAACTGGTACAGTAATTGAAAGCTTAAGAGACCGTATTGTTGGTAGATTTGCTAATAAGAAGGTAATTAATCCTGAAACTAAAGAGGTTATTGTGGATAAACTTCAAATGATTACGGAAATTTTAGCTGATAAGATTATTGCTGCTGGAATTAAAGAGGTAGAAATTCGTACTATTTTAACTTGTGGTACAAGTAATGGTGTATGTCAAAAATGTTATGGACGTAATTTAGCTACTGGTAACTTAGTTGAAATTGGTGAAGCTGTCGGAGTTATGGCTGCTCAATCAATTGGTGAACCTGGTACACAGTTAACAATGCGTACATTCCATACTGGTGGAGTTGCTGGTGTTGAAGATATTACTCAAGGTCTTCCTCGTGTTCAAGAATTATTTGAAGCTCGTAATCCAAAAGGTAAAGCTACTATTGCAGAAATTGATGGTACAGTTTCAAAAATTAAGGAAGATCACGGTAAGTATAAGATTAGTATTACAAATGATTTAGAGACTAAGGAACACGTTACTAATTATGGGTCTAAGTTGTGTGTAGAAAAAGGTGACAAAGTATCTTGTGGAGATAAACTTACAGAAGGTGCAATTAGTCCTAAGGAATTGTTAAATGTAACCGACCCTATTACTACACAAGAATATATCTTAAAAGAAGTTCAAAATACTTATCGTTCTCAGGGTGTTGATATTTCTGATAAACATATTGAAATTATTGCTCGTAGAATGATTAGTAAGATAAGAATAATTGATGGTGGTGAAACAAGATTTTTACCTGGCTCTTTGGTTAACTTCCGTGAATTTACTGATGGAAACAGGGATGCTATTATTAAGGGTAAAAAGCCAGCTGTTGGTAGACCGATTTTACTTGGTATTACGAAAGCTGCTTTGGAAACAGATTCTTTCTTGTCAGCTGCATCATTCCAAGAGACAACAAGAATTTTAACAGATGCCGCTATTAAAGGTAAGATTGATCCATTATCTGGACTTAAGGAAAATGTTATTATTGGTAAACTTATTCCAGCTGGTACTGGTAGTAAGAGTTATCGTGATGTTGAATATGAACTTAAGACAGAATTTATGGATGAAGAGCCTTTGGAGCAATTAGAAGATCAATTTATGGAGTAGGAAACTGCTCCTTTTCTTTTGCTTTACTTTTTGAATTTTTTTTAGTATTATTATATTGTTTGAGGTGATTTAATTGAAGAAGTTAGATAATGGTGGTTGGAGCTTAGCTTTAATGATTGGGTTACTTGTTGCTTTTGCAATATTTTTATTGATAATAGTTATCTTATCTCATACTGTGGGAATTGATTAGATGGCTTAAATTAGAAAAATTGTATTGTTTTTATAATTTTTTTAATTTAAAGCTTATTTTATTATTTGATTTTTCCTGAGGGTATTACCTGAAGTTTGGCTTGGAATAAAAATGAAAAAAATTATTGACTTCAACATATTATAGTGGTATATTATTTGTGCTGATTAAATATCTTTGCATTAGGCAAAGTTTTATTTAAAGGGTAAAATGATACACCTGGATATGTGTAAAGAAAGGAGATAGATTTTATGCCTACAATTAACCAGTTAGTTCATAAAAATCGTAAGGATAAAGTAAGAAAGAGTAAAGCACCAGTTCTTGGTGTAGGCTTAAATACAATTAAAAAGAAGACTACTGATACTAATGCTCCTCAAAAACGTGGAGTATGTACTCGTGTTGGGACTAAGACACCTAAGAAGCCAAACTCTGCATTACGTAAGTATGCTCGTGTACGTTTATCAAACGGAAAAGAAGTAGATACTTATATTCCAGGAATTGGACATAACTTACAAGAACACAGTGTAGTATTAATTCGTGGTGGTCGTGTTAAAGACTTAATCGGAGTTCGTTATCATATTATTCGTGGTACTTTAGATACTGCTGGTGTTAAAGACCGTAAACAAGGCCGTAGTAAGTACGGGGCAAAAAGACCTAAATAGAAAGAAAAATTAGTGAAGGGAGGAATTTAAATGCGTAAGAGACGTGCAGTTAAAAGAGATGTTCTACCAGATCCAATATATAAATCAAAAGTAGTTGCTAAACTAATTAATACAATTATGTTGGATGGTAAAAAAGGAATAGCTCAATCAATAGTTTATGAAGCATTTGATAAAGTAAAAGAAAAATCTGGTAAGGATCCAGTTGAAGTGTTTAATGCAGCTATGGAAAATATTCAACCACAACTTGAAGTTAAAAGTCGTCGTGTAGGTGGATCTAACTATCAAGTACCAATTGAAGTTACACCAGCTAGAGGACAAGCATTAGCACTTAGATGGTTAACAAAATATTCGCGTGAACGCGGTGGAAAAGGTATGGCTGATAATTTAGCTAATGAAATAATTGATGCATCTAATGGTACTGGTGCAGCAGTTAAAAAACGTGAAGATACTCATAGAATGGCTGAAGCTAACAAGGCTTTTGCTCATTATAGATGGTAGGAAGGAGTAAAGTATGGCAAGAGATACGTCTTTAGAGAGAACAAGAAATATCGGAATAATGGCTCATATCGATGCAGGTAAAACTACTTGTACAGAGAGAATCTTATTCCATACGGGGGTTACTCATAAGATTGGTGAAACTCACGATGGTGAATCACAAATGGACTGGATGGCTCAGGAACAAGAACGTGGTATTACTATTACTTCAGCTGCTACAACTGCTCATTGGAAAGATCATCGTTTAAATATAATCGATACTCCAGGGCACGTTGATTTTACAATTGAAGTTTCAAGATCACTTCGTGTTTTAGATGGCGCTGTTGCCTTAATTGATGCTCAAGCAGGAGTTGAACCACAAACAGAAACGGTTTGGAGACAAGCTAGTGAATTTAAGGTTCCAAGAATTATTTTTGCTAATAAAATGGACAAAATGGGAGCTAACTTTGAATATAGTTTAAAGACGATAAAAGATCGTCTAGGAGTTAATGCTAAACCTATTGAATGGCCAATTGGAGCTGAATCTGATTTTAATGGAGTTATTGATTTAGTAACAATGAAAGCTTACCATTATGATGGTGAACAAAAAGAAGATGCTAAAGAAATAGATATTCCAGAAAATTTAAAAGCTATAGCTGAAGAGAAAAGAGCAGAATTAATTGATGCTGTTGCTGAGTTTGATGATGAAATGATGATGGCTTATCTTGATGGTGGCGAAGTAACAGTTGAAATGATTAAGAAAGCTATTAGAAATGGTACTTTAAAAGCTGAATTTTTCCCAGTAATGTGTGGAACTGCTTTAGGAAATATGGGTATTAAGTTATTACTTGATGCTGTAATTGATTATTTACCAAGTCCGCTTGATATTCCATCTATTAAGGGTACTACTTTAGACGGAGCTGAGGCTGAACGTCATCCAAGTGATACTGAACCATTTGCTGCTTTAGCATTTAAAGTTATGACTGATCCTTTTGTTGGACGTTTAACTTTCTTTAGAGTTTATTCTGGACACTTAAGTAGTGGTTCATATGTATTAAATTCTACAAAAGATTCTAAGGAAAGAATTGGTCGTATACTTCAAATGCACGCTAATAATCGTAAGGAAATTACTGATGTATATACTGGAGATATTGCCGCTGCAGTTGGACTTAAGAATACTACTACAGGAGATACTTTATGTGATGAGAAGAAACCAATTATATTGGAAAGTTTAGTGGTTCCTGAACCAGTTATTCAGTTAGCTGTTGAACCTAAGAGTAAGGCTGACCAAGATAAGATGGCTTTAGCTTTACAAAAGCTTGCTGAGGAGGATCCAACATTTAAAGTTCATACTGATCACGAAACTGGTCAAACGGTAATTGCTGGTATGGGTGAGTTACATTTGGATGTATTAGTTGATCGTATGAAGCGTGAATTTAATGTAGAAGCTAATGTTGGTGCTCCACAAGTTGCTTATCGTGAAACAATTAAACAAGCAGGTGATTGTGAAGGTAAGTATATTAAACAATCAGGTGGTCGTGGACAATATGGACACGTTTGGGTTAAATTTGAACCAAATACTGATAAGGGTTATGAATTTGTAGACCAAATCGTTGGTGGTGTTGTTCCTCGTGAATATATACCAGTTGTTGATAAGGGATTACAAGAAGCAATGCAAACAGGTGTACTTGCAGGATACCCTATGATAGATGTTAAGGCTACATTATTTGATGGAAGCTATCACGATGTAGACTCTAACGAAATGGCATTTAAGATTGCAGCTAGTTTAGCATTAAAGGAAGCTAAAAATAAATGTAATCCAGTTTTACTAGAACCTATTATGAAGGTTGATGTTACAACTCCAGATGAATATTTTGGTAATGTAATGGGAGACTTAACTTCTCGTCGTGGTAAGCCACTTGGACAAGAGTCTGTAGGTAATGCTGTAAAACTTAGTGCAATGGTTCCACTTTCAGAAATGTTTGGATATGCTACTAACCTTCGTTCTAATACGCAGGGTAGGGCAACATTTGTAATGTTCTTCGATCATTATGAGGAAGTTCCTAAAAATATTGCTGAAGAAATTATTAAAAAGAGTGGAAATTAATTAAAATTAATATCAAAATAGTTGAAAAACTTTCAATTATTAGATAAAATAGATGTTGTAAATGAAAAAGGAGGAAATTAATAATATGGCAAAACAAAAATTTGATCGTTCAAAACCACATGTTAACATTGGTACAATTGGACACGTAGATCATGGTAAAACTACTTTAACTGCTGCTATTACAAAAGTATTAGCTGGAAAAAATGGTAATGAAGCTGTTGATTTCGCTAATATTGATAAGGCACCAGAAGAAAGAGAACGTGGTATTACTATCAATACTGCTCACGTTGAGTATAGTACTGATAAGAGACATTACGCTCACGTAGACTGCCCAGGACACGCTGATTATGTTAAGAATATGATTACTGGTGCAGCTCAAATGGATGGAGCAATCTTAGTTATTGCTGCTACTGATGGACCTATGGCACAAACTCGTGAACACATCTTACTTGCTCGTCAAGTTGGAGTACCTAAAATGGTAGTGTTTATGAATAAGTGTGATATGGTTGATGATCCAGAATTACTAGACTTAGTAGAAATGGAAATTCGTGATTTATTAAATGAATATGATTATGATGGAGATGACACACCTATTATTCGTGGTTCTGCATTAAAAGCACTTGAAGGTGATGCTGCTTGGACTGGTAAGATTGATGAATTAATGGATGCTGTTGATACTTGGATTCCAACTCCAGAAAGAGATAATGATAAACCTTTCTTAATGAGTATCGAAGATGTATTCACAATTACTGGTCGTGGTACAGTTGTTACTGGACGTGTTGAACGTGGACAATTAAAACTTAACGATGAAGTTGAAATCGTTGGTATTAAGGAAACTAAGAAGACAGTTGTTACTGGAATTGAAATGTTCCGTAAGCAATTAGATTATGCTGAAGCAGGAGACAATGCTGGAGTATTATTACGTGGTATTGCTCGTGAAGAAGTTGAACGTGG
>CANRQG010000005.1 GCA_947632735.1 uncultured Bacilli bacterium
GGGGGGGGGGTATTATTTTATTAGAAAGAAAATAAGAATTGTGCAAGAAAAAGTTGGTGAAAAACAATGAAAAATAATTATAAAACTATGATAATAGGGATAATAATTGCTGTAACAATATCAGTGACTTTTTCCTACGCTTTAGCTGAAACAATAATGAATAGTAAAGACGTTTATTATAAAGACAATTCAGGCTTAGCTGTAAATAATGTCCAAGACGCAATAGATGGAACTTGTACTAAATTTGAAAGTAAAGTCGATAATTTTTTAGATAAAATATATCCCATAGGAAGTATTTACATAAGCGCAACACTATCTACAGTAGACCAAGTAAAAGAGACTTTAGGAGGAGAATGGGAAGTTTATGGAGATGGAAGAACCCTTTTAAGTTCAAGTGCTAAAAGTGAACAAACAGGAGGAGCAAGCGAAATATCATTAACGGTAGATAATTTACCCGCTCATAGTCATACATATGATAAGAGTAATGCCAATACTGGTTCTCATACTTTAACTATCAGTGAAATGCCAGAACATACTCACGAATTTACAGCTGGTGGCTCAGCTATAGTTATGGGAGCAAATGCCGATAGTGCAACTTTCGCAACGGATAATGGTTTTACACCCAGTATTCAGGGTTGGTTTAAAGGCTTTAAAAAAGATATTTCAAAAATTAAAGTAACTGGTGGTAGCACCGGTCACACTCATACTATTTCAACAACAAAAACTCAAACAGAACAAACCGGTTCAGGAGAAACTATTAATATTCAAAACCCCTACATAACTGTCTATATGTATAAAAGAACTAAATAGCCATTTTTCCTGTAAAATATTTTCATTTTTTCTAAGAAATATGCTATTATTATAATAGTAGGGGCGATACTAATGCGAAAGAAAAGAAAAAGAAAAGTCTATGAATTAGTTTTTATTGTCATAATTCTTTTACTTATTTTTTTACAAGAATATGGCTATATAAATTTTAGCAAACTAAGTGAAAATATTAACTTCAAAAAAGAAGAAGATATTCCGGTACTAAATGCTGATGGTAACTTAGAAGTATATTTTATTGATGTAGGACAAGCTGATTCTATATTAATAAGAACTAATAATGAAAATATGCTTATAGATGCTGGGAATAATGAAGATGGTGAAAAATTAACAAATTATTTTCATAGTCTCAATATAAATAATTTTAAATACGTTGTCGCAACACACGCTCACGAAGACCATATTGGTGGTATGGATAATATAATAAATAACTTTTCTATTGAAAATTTTTATATGCCTGATGTAGTTACGACGACTAAAACTTTTGAAGATGTTTTAAATGCTCTTCTAGATAAACAGTTAGCCTTACAAACACCTAAAATAGCTGATTACTTTTATTTAGGCAGTGCGAGATTTGAAGTCTTATATATTGGTAATGAAGATGGCGATTTAAATGATACATCTTTAGTTTTAAAAATGACTTATGGAAAAAACAGTTTCCTTTTTATGGGCGATGCGACTAGTAAAGTAGAAGCCAAGCTTATTAGTAAAGATATCGAAAGTGACGTTTTAAAAGTAGGCCATCACGGTTCACAGTATTCATCAACTAAAGCTTTTCTAAAGAAAGTTTCTCCTAAATATGCTGTTATAGAAGTTGGTAAAAACAATTCTTATGACCATCCCAAAAAAATAACCTTAACTAAATTAGAAGAGTTAAATACTAAAATTTATCGAACTGATGAAGATGGTACGATTATTGCGACTACAGATGGTGAAAATATTACTTTTAATACTATTGATACAGATACTAACGGGTAGGTGAGAAAATGAAATATGCGGTTGACCGAATAGAAGAAAATATTGCGATTATAGAAAATTTAACTACTAAAGAAAAAAAAGAAGTTCCCTGCAGAGAACTTCCCGAAAATATCCACGAAAAAGCTATTCTTCGAATGGAAAATGATACCTTTATTTTAGATGAAAGAGAAGAATTATCACGAAAAGAAGCCTTAAGAGCCAAACTAGAACAGTTAAAAAAACTAAAACACTAAAGGGCTTTTAAACTTTTTAAAATATCTTTATTTTTATGAATTATATTCTTAGGTTTTATTTTAAAAAGTTTTATAACTTTACTAGACTTATCAATATTTAATACTAGAAACTTTACATCATCATAGTAAAGTTTCTTTTTTGTTGTAGTCTTTAATCTTTTATAAGCATCATTTAAATTAGTATCACTACTTTGATAAAATTTATATTCATAAATAATACCATTTTCTTTTTTCTTAGGAATAATCTCTTTTAAATAAATAGTATATTTATTATCTAGGTGTTCAATACCAATACCTTCTATAATAGCTAGATTATTAAGTTCTACATACTTGGGTATTTTAAAAATAAAAGCTCCAACTAAAATAATAATAAAAAGTAATAATCTTTTCATTTATATTTCCCCCTAACAATATTTTTAGTTAGAATAGAATTTCTTTTTCTAATTCTTTTATTTATCTTTACAATAGAGTCATTTATTTCATTTTCATCAATACTTATATAGTGATATCCAAATAATCTAAGGCTTATTATTTTATAAAGCATTATAATACTACCGATAATTACTCCATAAATACCAAAAATTGTACCTAGAATTAGTAAAAATATCTTATAATTTCTTAGAGCATTGACTAGTTCTAGTGAAGTAAAAATAAGAGCCGCAATTGATGATATCGCAATAACAATAATCATAATAGGCGACACTATACCAGCCGCAACAGCGGCATCACCTAAGATAAGACCACCCAATATAGATACTGCCGAACCACTAGTTGAAGACATTCTAATATCTGATTCTCTTAATATCTCAAAGCAAATAATCATAAATAAAGCTTCAATATAAGCAGGAAAAGGGACAAAGGTACGACCAGCTTTTAACATAAGAAGTAGTGGCAGGGGTACTAAATTATAATTTCTTGTTGTGACGGAAATATAAATAGCGGGTGTAAATACAGCAATTAGAAAGGCAAAAACTCTAATAATTCTAATAAAAGAAGCATTACTTGGTTTTTGGTAATAATCATCTACCGTATGAAAAAAGTCTAAAAAGAAACTAGGTAAAATTAATGTATAAGGGCTCATATCTACTAAAACAACAATTTTTCCTTCTAATAGAGCTAAAGCACTTTTATCAGGTCTTTCACTCATCATAATGGTCGGGAAAAAGCTTTTTCTACCTTCTAGGGCAAATTTTAAATAACTAGAATCAATTATCCCGTCAATATCAATTTTTTCTAAGACCGTTTGAACTTTTTCGACTAGTTTTTTATCCGCAATATTTTCCATATACAGTATAGCAACTTTGGTAAGAGTACTACGACCAATTAAGAGTGATTTTGCCTGTAAATCACAAGACTTAATTCTTCTTCTGATAAGTCCTAAATTAGTATTAAAATTCTCACAAAAACTATCTTTAGGCCCATTAATAGAAAGTTCACTTTCTATTGTTGTAACACCTCTATCTAAAAATGCTTTAAATTCACTAGCGTATATATCTTCAGCAATAATAATTAAAAAGCCTTGATTAACATAGTCTAATATTTCTGTTTTTTTAATTTTCTTAATATTAGTATTTGGTAAAATATCTTCTAATTTATTTAAATCTTTTTTCTTTAATAAAATTAACTGTCTTAAAATAAAATCACTTATTCCTGTACCATTAGTTAAAACTTCATTAAAAAAGACATTAACTATTTTACCATCTACTAGAACTTTTTTGAAAATATAATCTTCCGAGTAGCCAACTTCTTTTTTTAATTCATCTATAAGCATATACTTCACCATTAATAGTATGGCAAATATTTTTATCCAATATGTAAGAAAGTGCTAACTTATGATATAATGATAGTGAGGGATATTATGAAAGTAAGAATTGAAAAGCTTGATAATTATGGTCGAGGATTAGCACATCTATCTAATAAAATTGTTTTTGTGCCAAACGCTCTACCCAATGAAGTAGTAGAAGTAGACATTGTATCAGAAAAGAAGAAATATATAGAGGGAATTGTTAAGAAATATTATGCCACAGCAACAAATCGTAAAAATATTAATTGCCCTTACTATAATCTTTGTGGTGGTTGTTCGTTAGAACACTTATCTTTCGAAGATGAAAATACTTTTAAAGAAGAAAAGGTAAAAGCTATATTAAAAAAATACGCTAATGAAAATATTGAGAATTTACCTATTAAAAGTAAAGAAATGTATCATTATCGTAATAAAATTACTTTTCATATTAAAGATAATAAACTAGGTTTTTATAAAGATAATACCAATTCATTAGTAGAAATAGATAATTGTCTTTTAGCTAATCGAAAAATTAATTCTTTAATAGAACCATTAAAAGCTTTAGTAAAAATAAATTCTTTAGAAGAAATAATGATTAGAACTAGTAATGATGAACGTTTTGTTTTAATTAAATTAACTGGTAAAGCTTCTAGATATGAATCTCTTATACCTCTAGTAGATGTTTTACTTATTAATGATAAAGTAATTACTACTAATGATAAGATTTTAACAACGATTTCTTCTAAAAAATATTACTTATCAGCTGCTGCTTTCTTTCAAATAAATAAAGATTTAACTAAAGACTTATATGATGTAGCTTTAGAAGAAGTTAAAAATAATTCTTTAGAAAAAGCTTTAGATTTATATTGTGGAACTGGAACAATAGGTATTTATATAAGTAAATATTTAAAAGAAGTAATAGGTATTGATAAAGTAAAGGAAAATATCTCTAACGCTAATAAAAATAGAGAATTAAATAATGCTTTAAACTGTAAGTTTCTTTGTGCTAAAGTAGAAGATGTTATTGATAATTATAAAGGTATAGATTTAATAATAGTAGACCCACCAAGAGCTGGTTTAAAGGGAAAAGTAATTGAGACTATTTTAAAAATATTACCTAAAGAACTTATTTATATTTCTTGTGATGTCATAACTTTAGCTAGAGATTTAAAAATATTAAAAGATAGTTATGATATTAAATTAGTACAACCATTTAATATGTTTCCTAGAACTTATCACGTTGAGTGTGCTTGTATTTTAAAGAAAAAAGAATGAATTTTTAATTAGAAATATTGTAAAATAACACAATATTAAATTAATATTCTAATGAAAAGAACAAAAAAAGTATTCACTTTTAAACTGAAAAATGGTAAAATTTCAGTTAGAAAGGGAATGATATAAATTATGAATTATGATAAAATTTTAAAACTTGTTGAGAAAAATAAAGGATACGTTACAACAAAAGAAGTTGTAGATAATGGTATTGATAAAAGATTTTTGACCAATATGGTAAGAAATGGCAGTTTAGTAAGAATCTCAAGAGGTTATTATGGTTTACCAAATTATATAGAAGATGAGTATTATAAAATTGCTTCTAAAAGTAAAAATGCCAGATTCTCAATGGCAACGGCTTTATATTTACATAATTTATCAGAACGTACACCTCTTACATATAACATTACGTTACCTAGTAATTATAGTGGGGTATTGCAAAAAGATAAAAATGTAATTATTAATTTTGTAAATAGAAATATTTTAGATTTAGGGGTAACAGAGATGACTTCACCTTTTGGTATGAAGATTAAAGTATATGATGTTGAACGGACAATTTGTGATATTATTAAAAACAAAAATAAAATAGATGGGGAAATATTTTCAAAAGTACTTAAAGAATACGCTAGAAGTAAAAATAAGAATTTAAATAAACTTGCAAGTTATGCTAAAATTATGAAAATTGAAAATAAAGTAAGTGAATATATGGAGGTGTTATTATAGTTGAATAAAGACAAATTAAAAAATATCGTTGCAAAGAAAGCTAAAGGAGATAGTAAGATATCAGCACAATTATATCAAATGTATTTCTTTGAACATATCTTGGAAAGGCTTTGTAAAAGTAAATATAAACATAATATTATTCTAAAAGGAGGACTATTGCTTTCTTCCGTAATTGGTGATGATGAAAGAACTACAAAGGATATGGATGCTACATTAAAAAGTTTACCGCTTGAAAAAGATAGTGTAAGAAAAATAGTAGCAGAGATATTAGATATAAAAGTTGATGATGGAATAAAATTTAAAATTGAAAGTGTTAAAGATATAAGAGAAGAAAGCGTATATGGAGGCTTTAAGATAAATATTTTAGCTATTATGGATAATTTAAAAGCCTATCTTGCAATAGAACTAACAACTGGTGATAAAATAACCCCAAGAGAGATTAAATATATTTATAATTCACATTTTGAAGATAAAAAAATACCGATTTTTGCATATACATTGGAAACTCTTATTGCTGAAAAGTATCAAACAATTATTGATAGAGATATTTATAACACTCGAATGAAAGATTTTTATGATATTTATGTTTTAATAAACGATAATAAAGAAAAAATAAATTTTAAGAATCTAGCTTTAGCAATAAGAAATACTTTTAAACATAGAAAAACTGAATTAAATATAGAAAATATCAAAAGACAACTAGACAATATGAAGTCAAGTGAACAACTTATTAAACTATGGAAAAATTATCAAGTTACTGCTCCATATTCCAACAAAATAAGTTTTGATATTTTATTTGATGCTCTTTATTTCATCACAAATATATTATAGCTTTAAAAGAATATTATTTAAAAGGAGGATTTATGACTAAAAAAACTTTAATGATAGATATGGATGATGTACTAGTTCAAGGAAATTTTCTAGAAATAGTACAAAATTTTCTAGGAAGAAAAATAAATATTGACGAAGTAAAAAGTTATTTTCTACAAAGCTTAGTACCAGAAGAAAGACAAGAAGAGTTTTGGAACTACTTAAAAGATAAAAAGTTTTATCAAAATTATGATTTAGTCGAAAATGCTTTTTCAGTTATTGAAAAACTAAATAAAAAGTATGACATCTATGTAGTAACATCCTTTATTTGGCGCAATACTGATTTTAATATTGACTTAAGTGGTAATCTTCTTCAAGAAAAATATTACTTCTTACAAGAAAAACTTCCCTTTCTTGGACCAGAAAAATACATCTTTTTAAGAAATAAAAAGATGTTAAACTTTGATATTAAAATAGATGATTGCCTAGATAATTTAGAAAATGCTTCAATAAAAATTCTTTTTGATGCTTGGCATAATAGAAATTTAACTAAAGAAGAAGAAAAAAGTGTAAAACGAGTTACTAATTGGCAAGAAATATATAATATTTTAAAATAAATTTAACTAAATCATATTTCTAAACTTTAAAATATTTGTTATAATAAGTTTAATAATAAAAAGAGGGATTTCTAATGAAAAAAATAGTTAATTTAATTTATAAAATTGTTCTAATAATAATTTTAATTGGCTTATTAACGACATTAATTGATTATATGCAACTTAAAAATAATGATTTTCCATTATTCTCTTTAAGAAGTTATGAAGCAAAAACAAAAAAAGAAACTTTTAGAGGGCTTTTTTACAAAGCTACTAGAAAAGTTAGTATTTCAAATGCCGAGACTATTGCTTTATCAAGTGATTTAAAATTTACTTTTTTACTTTTTAATTTACCTTTAAAAAGAAATGAATTACCTATTGATAAAGATTTTACTATTGAAACCAAAGAAGAAAAAAAATGTACTTCTTCTAAGCTTTATTTTTATAATGATGATATAAAAGTATATACTTATTGTTTAGATGATATTACGATAAATGAAAATAATGAAAAAAAATCTTTAAAAAAGGCTTTAACTAAGGATGTATCTATTATTAATAAAATTGAAAATTACTTATTTATAAGTAAAAAGAATTCTCTTATGACAAAATATGTTGATATTGAAGAGACTAATTTAACTAATAAAGGTTTTTCGCTTATCAAATGTGAAAGTAAAGACAATAATGATATCTATGTTGGTCCTAAAGCAATGGAATTCCAAGAAGATTTTTGTACTTTAAAAGATGATATTCCTAAAAAAGAAGCACCTTCTAATGACGAAGAAAATGTTTTAGAAAATAATACTACTGAATAGGAGGCGTGTCTTTTGCAAAAGAAAATATATATAATTATTTTTATTATTATTTTAGTAATTATTGGGACTATAGCTTATTTTAGTTATAACTATTATCTTGATAGAGAAGAAAAAGTCTTATTACAAGATGAAGTAGAAAAAGTCTCTAAGTATATTGCTGATGATAAAGTAGATTTAGATAAAATAGAAGAAATATTAGACCCCGTCATAACAACAGGTAATCGCTTAGCTGTAGAAGAAGCTTTAGAAAAATATATCTTAACATCAGCTAAAGCTATTAATAATACTATAAGCTTATTAAATGATGAGAATACAACTAATTTATTAAGCGCTAGTAATTATAAACAAGATGGTCCCATATTTACTAATAGTAAAGCTTATATTACGAAGACAAAAGCTAAATTACTAGAAAATAAAGAAGAAGTATTAAATCTTACCAATGAAGAGAATATTTTAAAATATTTTAAAAACTCTACTAATGATGATTATTATGAAAAAATGTATCGTGATTTAGCTATTGGTAATGACCTTAATAAAAGTGATATTAATAACTTTTCTAATTCCATTGATACTATTATTAAATTATTAGATACTAGTAGTGAAGTAATAAACTTCTTAAGTCAAAATAGTAAATCTTGGCAAATAGAAAATGAAGAAATATATTTTACTAATCAAGAACTTTTAAATACTTATAATAATTTAGTTGCGCAAATAAAATAATGCTCATTTAAGGCATTATTTTATTTTTTTTCATATTTTAAATTATTTGTGCTAAAATAATTATTATGAAAAGATGTAGTTGGGTTAATGAAAATAATTTAAAATATGTTAAATATCACGATGAAGAGTGGGGAATAGCTCATTTTGATGATGCTTATCTTTTTGAAATGCTTCTTTTAGAAAGCTTTCAAGCTGGTCTTTCTTGGGAATGCATTTTAAATAAAAGAGAAGCTTTTAGAAAAGCTTTTAGTAATTTTAATTATCAAAAAATAGCTAATTATCAAGAAAAAGAAATAAATAAACTTTTAGAAAATAAAGATATTGTAAGAAATAAATTAAAAATAAAAGCAGCTATTACTAATGCTCAAGTTTTTCTAAAGATTCAAAAAGAATATCAAACTTTTTCTAATTATATATGGCATTTTACTAATAAAAAGCAAATTAGAAATAAGAAAGAACATTTAGTAACTTCCCCCTTATCTGATGAAATATCTCTTGATTTAAGAAAAAGAGGGATGAAGTTTGTAGGTAGTAAAATAATTTATTCTTATCTTCAAGCAATAGGTATCACTAATGACCACGAAAAAACTTGTTTTCTCTTTAAAAAAGATGATAATGAATAAATAAAGCAAACAAAACACCACAAAAAGCTCCCACTAAATGACCAAGATGGGAAACATTATCTTTCTTTCTTTTTAATAAATTAATTACTTCCGAAATAACATAGAATAGACAAATGAAAACAAAAGTAAGCGGAATTTTTCCTTCTTCAATGTTAACAAAAGAGCTTAAAACTATGAACATATAAAGTATTCCACTAGAGCCATAAACATATTTCTTGCTGAAAATAAAATTAACAATACCAATTAAAAGAGCACATAAAAGCATCATTTTAAGAAGTAAAATACTACCATATTTTTCTTCTAAAATTGGACCAATTAGAAGAATTAAAATAAAATTATGAGTTAAATGTTCTAAACTAGCGTGACCAAAGATATGACTAATTAAAGTAAAATAAGTTAAAGGATTTAAAAGAGAACTTCTTCCTGAAGAAAAAAAGACATCACTTTTTTTCTTCGTAATTTTCGCTAAAAAAAGAACTATTAAACAAATAAAGAAATAACTTAAAATAACTTTAGAATTAAAACTAAACATATTTATAAATTTTTTCATTGTATCTACCTCATCTTAATTATAACAAAATATTAAAAAAATGTGTTAAGATAAAGAAAAAGCAACCGAAAATTTACAAAATTTCCAAGTAAACTTGCTTTTATGCAACCATATTTTTTGCGAAAATTAATTATGAAAGAGGTGATTTAATGAAGTTTGGTGACAAACTAATCAAATTAAGAAAACAACACGGTTTATCACAAGAAGAATTGGCTGAGAAACTAAATGTTTCTAGGCAAAGTGTTTCAAAATGGGAAAGTAATAATACTTATCCTGAAACAGATAAAATCATTCAAATATGTAATATCTTTGAATGTACAATGGATGATTTAATCAATGATAAAATAAGTGAAATAGAAAAAAGAGAAAGTCCTGATAAAAAGAAATATAAAATTATAGTTGATTCTTTTCTAGACTTTATTGTTAAAACCGTTAATCTTTTTACTTCTATGCACTTTTTAGATATTCTTAAATGTCTCTTTGAATTAGGAATAATTGCTTTAATTTTAGTAATAGTAGGTCTTATCTTTGATTCGACATTATCCTTTATTACTAGAAGTTTATTCTTTGTCCATAATAATATTTATTACTATATTAGTAACTTTGCAACAGGTATTTTTTATCTTGTTTGGTCTATTATCTCAGTAATTATTCTTATTCATATCTTTAAAATTAGATATCTAGATTATTATGATGATTATATGAAAAAAACTGATAAAAATATTAAAACTATTTCTTTAAAAGAAGCTAAAAAAGAAGTTCTTCCTAAAAAAGAAAAAGTTATTATTAGAGATGATAAAGATACAACTTTAGCTTTTCTTAGTATTTTATCAAAAATAGTTATTGGAATAATTAAAATGATTTCTATTTTCTTCTTAGTATTTGGATTATTTATTATCTTTGGTTTAATTGTATCTTTAATGCTTTCTCTTTCCTTAACAATTTACTCTGATTTATTTAAAGGCATTTCTTTAGGCTTATTTGGTTTAATTGCTTTTGGCGTTATAATAATCTATTTATTAGGAAGTTTTATTCTAAAGAAAAAAATAGCTTTAAAAACAACTATTATATCTTCAATTCTTTCTTTTTTAATAATATCTATCGCAACAGGAATAACTCTTTTATCATTTAAAGATATTGAATTTAAAACATCTTCTTCTTTTGTAAGTAAAGAAAAGTATCTAGAAAATATTCCATATAAAGATAAGATGTATATAAATACTTCTTATGATAATGAAGTAAAATATCTAATTGATAATACTAAAGGTAATATGATAGAAATAAGTGCTTACTATGATGAAGCATTTAATACTATCGAGTTAAAAGAAGATAATTATTATGAAATGAATTCTTATAATTTACATAATTATCAAAATACAAAGTTAAAAGATATTTATAATCGTTTTATAAAAGACTTAGATAATAACATTATTACTGATTATATGGCTCTAAATATTGAAGATATTACCGTAACCGCATCCGAAGAAGTTATAAATAAATTACTTGATAATTATAGTAAAGTTTATTTATATGAAAAAACACCTATTGAAAATGGTTACTTAGTTAAAAAAGGCGAAAGTAGAGTTATTCTTCATAATAATAACTGTTTCATTGATTATGATATTTATAATGATAAACTTACGGTCCTAGATAACGATTGCTTTTGTGAGAAAAAGGTTTTAAATACAAGTAAAGGTGATAAGACCATTTACAGTTGTCGCTATACAGAATAATAAATTTTTCTCTTGCGAAAAATAAATACTTGTATAATAATAGTATTAAGGAAGATAGAGGTGCTTTATGGCTTTAGAAAAAGAAAATAAAATTTATCAAGATGTCCTTTCCTTAATAGATAAAAAAAAGTTTACCGACGCAATAAAAATAATGGAAAAAGGGGAATTTTATAAAAAGAAGTTTTTCTATAATCGTATCAATGAATTAAGTATTTCTAAAAATATTAAAAATAACTTTCTGGAAGTAGGAAAGTACGCACTTTCTACTGATGACTATGAAACAGCATATGACTACTTTTCAGCAGGAAAATACTTATCTGATAATCCCCTTTTTGATTATTATTTAGGTGAATGTTGTTTTTATACAGGTAATTATACTTTTGCGACCGAATACTTTGATAATTATACTTTAGATGGAAGTTTAAAATTAAATAATGCTTATGCTTATTTATATATTATTTCTAAAATGAGAGGTTATGAAATAGGTAAAGTTTATCTATCTAGATGTCGCAAGCTGGATGAGTTTTTAGATACTAATTATGCCCTACAAGCTGAAGAATTTTTTAAAGAACAAGTAGAATTATCTACTAATCTTTTTAATACTGAAATAGATAAAATAAAAGAACTTCTTTTAACTAATAGAAAAAAAGAAGCTGATAAAATGCTTATTAATATTAAGCCTATTACGAAAGAACAAAAAGAAGTAGTAAAACAATTAATAAAAAATAAAAAACTTTACTTAAATAAATTAAAATAAGCTCTTACATAAAAACATTAAAAAAATACCTAGAATAAAACCAATAATAGTGGTTTTATTCTTTTTATATTCTAAAGAATTAGGAAGTAATTCATATAAAGAAATATGTAACATAATACCAGCTGTTATAGCTAGAATAAGTCCTAAAATAAAATCATTTACGTATTTAGCGATAAAAAGATAAGCAATTACTGCTCCAAAGAACTCTGAAAATCCCGAAACTAAAGTATAAAATATTGCTTTTTTTAAACTATTAGTTGAGTAATATATAGGTACCGCAACAGAAATACCTTCAGGGATATTATGAAGAGCGATTCCTACCGATAAGCTAAGACCTAAACTAATATTTTTACTAGTAGAAATAAAAGTAGTAATACCCTCAGGTATATTATGAAGCATTAAAACAATAATTGAGATTATTCCTAATTTATAAAGCTTATTTTTACTAAAATACTTTTCTACCTTTGCATCTATTAGTAAAGAAAAGATTATTCCTAAGACAATAAATATTAAACAAATAATAACAAGAGGTACTGTCTTAAAGATATTTCTAAATAAAATAACGGCTTCAGGTATTAAAGAAATAAATGAAATAGTAAGCATAATCCCACTAGAAAAAGCTAAAGAAAAACTAATTATCGTTTCTTTCTTTTTATCTTTGAAAAAGCACGGAATAATTCCAAGAATAGTTGAAATACCTGCTAAAAAAGTAACTAAAAAGCTAAATAAAATTCTTTCCATACTAAATAATTATGATTATATTAGCCAAATTATGAAAAATATGATAAAATTACCAAAGAAGTGATTACTATGAATTATGATTTAGAAATGCAAAAACAATTAGAAGATATTATACCAGGAACTAAACTTTTATTACATACTTGTTGTGCTCCCTGTTCTTCTTCTGTTTTAGAAAGATTAGGAAATATCTTTGAAATAACTATTTTTTATTATAATCCTAATATAACAGAAAAGCTTGAATATTTAAAAAGAGTAGAGGAAGTAGAAAAGTTTATTAGTAAATTTAAAACAAAATATAAAATAAGTTTAATTAAAGGCGAATATGAACCAGAAAAGTTTTTTGAGATAGCTAAAGGTTTAGAAGAAGAAAAAGAACGAGGTAGGCGCTGTTACGAGTGTTATAAACTACGACTTAAAAAAACAGCTGAAGTAGCTGAAAAATTAAACTTTCCTTTCTTTGCCACGACCCTAACTTTATCACCATATAAAAATAGTAATTGGTTAAATGAAATAGGTAAAAGCTTATCTTATAAAAGTACTTATCTTTATTCCGATTTTAAAAAGCATAATGGTTATAAAAGAAGTATCGAATTATCTAACGAATATAATTTATATAGACAAAATTATTGTGGTTGTATCTATTCACAAAGAGAAAAAGCAAGAGACTAAAAATTATTAGTCTCTTTTATAACTTTTTATTTCATTAGTTAAGCCAAGAATGTAGTCAGCTGATACATCTAAGGCTATGCATATATCTTTTAAATAAGTAATAGGTATGATATTTATTCCTTTTTCATAACGAGCATATTGTTGCTGCTTAATACCAATTTTTTCACTTAATTCTTTTTGACTTAAACCTCTCTTTTCTCTAGCTAGTAATAACCTTTCTGTATACATTTTCATCACCTAATATACTTATATTATTTTTTACAACATTTGTGTTGACTTTTAAACACATATGTTGTAAGATAATTCTATACAATAGTTATGTTGTTAATAAAAAGTATGGATGTGATAAGTAATGGAAAAGCAGAAAAAACTTGTTATTATTGTTACATTTATTGTTATGATAGGAATAGCTATTTCCATAACTTCATCTTATGTCTTAGCTGAGTCTATAGTAGATAGTAAAAATGTTTATTATAAAGATAATTCAGGTTTAGCTGTAAATAATGTGCAGGATGCGATAGATGGAACTTGTAAGAGATTTGAAGAGAAAATTGATACCTTTTTAGATAAAGTTTATCCTGTTGGAAGTATCTATATAAGTTACAATAATACAAACCCAGCAAGTTTTTTCGGAGGAGAATGGGTAGTTTACGGAGATGGTAGAGTACTAAAGGGAATAAGTAGTGGAGAAGCTGGTAAGACAGGAGGTTCTAACAGTGTAACTTTAAAAGAAGATAACTTGCCAGCCCACACTCATAATATAAATCATACTCACACAACAGCAGAAACAAACACTACAACAATGTCTTTAACTGCTCAAGCAGAGGGTAGTGCTCATCAACATAAATTATCATATCACTCTAGTTCTAGCACTCCTGGAGGCAATGCTTTTCGTTTAGTAGCTGAGACTATCGGAGATTGGGCGGTTACAGGTATTAGTGGTGAACATACCCATAATGTAACAGGTTCAGTAACAATACCTTCACTTTCTACTAATTCAATTAGTACTGCTGTATCGGGTTCAACAGGAAACGACAAATCATTCAGCGTAGAAAATGCTTACATCACAGTGTATATGTGGCGAAGAACTGCCTAAGTGATATTTTTTATCCTAAAGTTTCATAAAAGTCTTGCAATTGAAAGAAAAATACTATATAATTTAATCAGCAAGCAAAATCTTGCATATAATAAAAAAGAGATATACCTAATCTCCGTAAGTTAGGTGCATCTCCAAAAAATTTGAGGACACACTAACACTTACTAAAAAGCGTTAGTGTGTCTTTTCTTTTTTTGTTAAATTTTTATCAACATTATTATTAAAAGAAACATAATAATTATAAAATAAAAGATTTCTCTAAATTTCATAATTATCACCTCCCTTGCTATAAAATATATAGAAAGGAGAGCACCTAACGCTGATTAGGTATATCTAATATCATAATATCAGATACGTACAAAAAATGCAACTACTAAAAGTTATTTTTTTTGTACTGTTTTTTTAAAAAAAGTATTGCATTTATAAATAAAATACTTTATAATTTATTTAGCAAGATAAAATCTTGCATATAATAGAAATAGATATACCTAATCTCCGTAAGTTAGGTGCATCTCCAAAATATTGGAAAGCACACTAACACTTACTAAAAGCGCTAGTGTGTTTATTTTTTCAAATTTTTATAAAAATATAAAATTATATAAATAATTAATATTGTGATAATTATTAATAAGAATATGATAATTATAAAGTTATAGGTATATCTATTCTATACTAGTGTAGACTAGAATAAATTGTTAATAAGTGTTAGCAATTTTTTTGTATGAACTTAAAAAAGTACCCTAAATCTAAAATTTCATATTTTTAAAACTTTACTTATAAAATATTAAAGAGTATACTAAGAGTAGAGGTGTAAATAATGAAATATTATTGTATAGGAATAAAGGGTACTGGTATGTCAACACTAGCCCAAATCCTAAGTGACTTAGGTAATGAAGTAAGCGGTTATGATGACGCTACTGAACACAAATTTACTCAAGATGGACTAGAAAAAAGAAATATTAAAATCTATTATGATAATAATCATAATATCGATAAAGACACCATAGTTACTTATAGTGTTGCTTTTAATGAAGAACATAAAGAATTAAAAAGAGTCAAAGAATTAGGCCTAAAAGTAGTTAAATATAATGAAATAATTGGCAACTTAATGAATGACTTTAACTCTATTGGTGTAGCTGGAACCCACGGTAAAACAACAACATCTTCAATAATAAAGCATATTCTGGAACAAACAATAGGCTGTAACTACTTCATTGGTGCAGGTGATGGTAAAGCATCTAAACATAATCGTTATTTCGTCTTTGAATCAGACGAATTTAATAGACATTTTACCGCTTATCATCCAACATACTCAATAATTACTAATATTGAACTTGAGCATCTAGAATGTTATAAAGATATTGATGATATTAGAAATACCTTTGAAATATTTGCGAACCAAACAAAAAATAAAGTTATCGTTAATGGTGATAATGAAGAAATAAGAAAAATTACATTTAAAACACCAGTTATTTATTATGGCTTTAAAAGACAAAATGACTATAGTGTTAGAAATATTGATTTAAATACTGAAAACTCTTCTTTTGACCTTTATTATAATGATGTTTTCCTAGAACACTTTACGATTCCTTTATTTGGTAAACATATGATAGGAAATGCAACAGCCGCTATTATTCTATGTAGAGAACTAGGTATTTCTCTAAGTGAAATAAAAGAAAATCTCCTTACTTTTAAAAATGCTAAACGTCGTTTTGCTGAAGAAGTTATAAATGATACTATCATAATAGATGACTATGCTCATCATCCAACCGAAATAAAAGTTACTCTAAATGCTGTAAGACAAAAATATCCTAATAAAAAACTAGTCGTTGTTTTTGTTCCTAATACTTATTCAAGAACAAGAGATTTTAAAGATGAATTTGCTTCATCCTTAAAGACAGCTGATAAAGTGTACTTAACAGAAATAGATTCTAATCGAGAAAGTGCTGAAGATTATCCTGGTATTACCTCAAAAATTATTACTGATGAAATACCTGATAGTGAACTAATTAGTATTAATGATATCGCTAATCTAAAAAAAGAAGCTGGTTCTGTTGTTTGCTTTATGGGCTGTGCCTATGTCGATGGCATATTAAATGCTTTTAAAAAAGAAATATCTTAAAACACAAATTTGTGTTTTTTTTTCTCAGAAAATGTATTATAATATAAGACAAAACTTGTTGAGGAGTGGTATATATGCAATCTTCTTCTGATATACTCTTAAAAAAGTTAGAGCCACTAAGAGAAGAAATAGATAAAAATTATTCTTGTTTAACTTTAGAAGAAAGAAAAATAGCTTTTGCCCAAGCTATCGATATTTTAATAGAAAAAAATGATATTTCATCCGCCAGTTCTGCTTTAGTAAAAAGCAAAGTAAAAACCTATTATCTTTATGAATTAAAAAAACTTTTTAAAACACGCACAACGCTACTAGGTATTAATAATAACTTATTAGAATATACTAATAGTTTTTTTAAGACTAGTAAAATAAATGAAACCCAATTAATTAAATACGCTAATAGCTTACTTTTCTTCTTTCCTAATATTTCTTATCAAGAATATAGCTGTATCTTAAATAATACTAAAGTATCAGACTTTATTAAACAAGTAATTTGTAAAGATAATTCTTTAAATAAAAAAGAAGCTGAAAGATTAAAAAATACTAACTTTTATCCCTTATTAGCTATATATTGTCAAAACAATAATATTTCTTTAGAAGAAGATATTTTAGAAGAAGATATAAAAGAAAATACTACTGATGACTTTCTACCAAATGATGCTTTTAATGATTATATGCAACAAATTCCTCGTAAAGTCTTAACTTTAGCTGAAGAAAAGTATTATTTTAAATTAATTGCTTTAGGCGATGAAGAAGCTAAAAAATATGTAATAGAGCATAATTTAAAATTAGTAGTTAGTATTGCTAAGAAATATACAACTGATAAATCCCTCTTACAAGATTTAATCCAAGAAGGTAATATTGGCTTAATGAAAGCCGTTGACCGCTTTAATCTTGATATGGGTAGTAAATTCTCAACTTATGCTGCTTGGTGGATAAGACAAGCTATAAATAATGCCCTAATTAATAATGCCAGAATGATTAGAATCCCACCATATTTTATGGGCGAAATTAATCGCTATCAAAGAATTAAAAGAAAACTTTCTAATGAATTAGGGATAGACCCATCTAATGACTTAATTGCTAAAGAAATGAATATTACCCCAGAAGATGTTGCTGAGATAATAAAAGCATCTACTACGGTTATAAGCTATAATATTGAAGTAGGAAGTAATGAAGATAAAGAAGCAAAAGAGTTAGTTGACTTTATTGAAGATGAAGAAACAGATATTGAAAATACTTATCTAAGTCAAGATTTACAAGAAAGAATGGATAAGTATTTAAATATCCTAACCGAAAGAGAAAGAGAAGTCGTTATTAATCGTTTTGGCTTTTATAATAGAAAAGAGTTAACCCTAGAAGAAATAGGCAAAAGGTTAAATATTACTAGAGAACGTGTTCGTCAAATCGAAAAAGATGCCTTAGAAAAACTATTTTATAATAAAGATGTCCGTAAAGCAGCTGTTTATCTTGACTTTCCCGTTAGTTTTGAAAAAGAAGAAAAATATACCTTACGTTCCCAGTTTGGTGCTCCTAAAAAATATCTCTTTGAAGTTATTAAATTATTAGATAGCAGCGAACAAGCCTATCTTCAAGAAATGTTTGGTGAAAAGTTCGATAAAAAAGCCATAATAGTTAATACAGAAGAGTATGATAAAATTACTACTAAAATAAGAGTTATGCTTAGAGCTTATGTAAAACCTAAAAATATCTCTATTACTAAAAATAGTCTTTCGGAAATATTAAATGTTTCCGAAGATTTACTATTAGCTTTAATAAGTAAATTAGATGATTATGATAAAAAAATTATTTATCAAAAATATGCTGACTTAAAATTACCACCAGTTAAAGAACTACCCCTTCCTTTAGAAAATTACTTTAATAAAGTAATCGTTAAAAACTTACTAGAGTTAAAAAAAGAAACAGCTAAAGTTTATATGAAAAAACATTAATATAGAAAAATTTATTAATTTATAGTATCATAGAGATAAGGTTTGGTGATAATATGGACATAAACAGTAAAGCTATGGAAGAAGTTTTTACTAAGATTAAAGAAAAAGTAAATAGTGAATTTGCTTATTTAAATCTAACTACGACAAAACAAAATGAACTTTTTCAAAATGCGATAACTACCTACTTAGGAAGTAAGCAAATTAATATAAATACATTACCTAAAAAATTAGAAAAACTATTAAAAAATGAGTATATAAAAACAATTAAAGAGTTAATACCTACTGATAAAAGCATCTTAAATTCTTTTACTACTCATTTTCTTTCTACTCATAATGATAAAACAATAGAAGAGCTTTTATTAAGCTTTGCTAGAACTATTTCCGTAATAAATCCTAATATATCATATGAAGAATGTCTTTACTTAACAAAAGAAAATCCTTTACTAGTTAAAAATATTAAAAAACTTCTTTATGAAAATAAAACTTTAAATAGAAAAAAATTAGATAATTTACTAGAAACTGATTTAAGCTTTCTCCTAGAGCCTTTTTGTAGTAATAATAATATTGATATAACGGATGTAATCGACAGTGCAATTAATCTAGATGAATATACTACTTCTTATAAAAAAGATAAAAATGATAATTATTTTAGTGATGATATTATAAAAGATTATTTTAATAATTTGCCTGATAAAGTCTTAACTGCTGAAGAAGAAAAAATCTATTTTACGAGAATTAAAAATAATGACCAATATGCTAAAGAATATGTTATTATGCATAATCAAAAATTAGTCGTGAGCATCGCTAAAAAATATCTAAATCGTGGTTTACCATTAATGGATTTAATTCAAGAAGGTAATATTGGTCTTTTAAGTGCCGTTGATAGGTTTGATGTTAATCTCGGTAATAAGTTCTCAACTTTTGCCATTTGGTGGATAAGACAAGCTATTACTAGAAGTATCAGTAACTATGGTCGCTCAGTTCGTCTTCCCGTTTATATGAATGATAGGCTAAATAAAATAAAAAAAGCCGAAGATGAACTAGGTAAAGAATTCGGAAGAAGTCCAACAATGGCCGAATTATCTAAAAGAACGAACTTGACTCCTAAAAATATTAATGAAGCCAAAATGATGGCAGTTGAAACAATAAGTTATGATGTCGCCGTTAATAGTGAAGATAAAGATTCAAATACTCTCCAAGACTTTATTCCTGATGATAATATGCAAGTAGAAGATAATTACATAAAAGAAGACTTAAAAAGAATAATGGATAAATCCCTTAAAAGCTTATCAGATAAAGAACAATACATTTTAACAGAAAGATTTGGTCTAAAAGATGGGGTTCCGAGATCCTTACAAAGTGTAGGGGAGAGTCTTAATGTCACAAGAGAACGTGTTCGTCAAATAGAAGCTAAAGCCTTAAAAAGACTATCTCATCTTCAATCTATTAAAGAAACTAAAAACTATTTAGATAACCCTAATGTTGAAGAGAAAAAACAAAAAACAACCCTTTTTAAGCGTTTAGCACCCATTGAAAAAAATACTATTTTAGAAGCTATAAAATATTTAGAAGAAGAGGAAATAACTTACTTAAAAAGTTTATATGGCGAAGACTTATCTTTAAAATATACATCTGAAGATGATGAATTACATAAATATCTAATTGATAAATTAAATATTTATGCTAGAACATTTAAAATGAAAGCCGTCTTTACACCAACAAGAGAAAGGCTAAGTAGTTTACTTCTTTTAGATAAAGAAAGTATTTCTGAGTTACTAGAAAAAATAAATAAATATGATAAAAATATCGTTCTTACTAAGTATAAAGATGGTTTTAATAATCTTGGAATAATCCTAGAAAAGCCTATTGAAAGATACTTTTCGAGGATAATTCTTCCTACTTTAAAAAACTTAAATGATAATGATTCTATGATATATGTTTCTATTGAAAGCCTAGATGAAGCTTTTAGCTATCTAAATAAAAAAGAACAAAAGAATATTCGTAATACCTTTCCTGTTCCCGCTACTTTAGAAAGTAAATATTGTCTTAACAAATTAAAAATTAAATCAGATGCTCCTAGTTATCAAAAACTCTTAACTTATGCTTATAATATTGAAACAACTGGTAATTATAACCTAGATGTAGAAACAACTCCTTTTATTTCTTTTACTAAAGCTAAGACCAAAGAAGAACTGCTTTTTCATCTAAAGCATCTATATAAAGGAGAACTTGAACTGTTAAAAGAGCGTTTTGGTAAAGATTTTATCAATGACAAAAAAGTAAAAGATATAGCTTTTAATAGAAATAAAAAAATTATTAGAACTATTCTTCCTAAATTAAATAATGATATTGTTAACTTTAGAAGGCCACTAGAAAAACAATTTAATCAAAGTCCCGAAAATATTCAAGAAGTTTTAAAATATTTTGATACCGAAAATAGAAATATCCTAGAGAAGCTTTATTATAATAAAAATATTAAGCGTAATTTAACCGAAGAAGATTATGAAAAAATCGATAAACTTTTAAATATAATGGCTAAGATGTTTAAAAATCTTCGACAAAAAGGAAGTATTTCTAAAACGACTATGGAAGAGATATATAGTATTAATAATAGTATTAAAAAGCCTCGTTTTGATACTTCTAAAGAGCATTTAGAAGAAATTCTAGGAACTCTTTCTCCTGAGGAGCAAGAATTATTTAAAAGGCATCATAATATGATTAAGAAGCCCTTAACTCCTAAAGAAGAAGATGAATATAAGAAAATAGCTGAAAGAATTAGTAGAATTTTACTTAGAGAAAAAAGAGTAGCTAAACAAAATCCTTCTATAGAAGTTTTAAATGAAGATAAAGAACTTCTTAATAAAGCCTTAAGTTATTTTAATAGTAAGGACCAAGTTTTACTTAAAGAAAAGTTCTATTTATCCCATAAACATCATTTCTTTGATTCTTTAAATCCGAAGGACAAAGAACGCCTTAACAACATCTTAGCTCCTTATTTTAAAAGTCTATTAAACTATTTAAAAGAAGGAGAAATACCTACTGATTTTCTTAATAAGATAAAAACTATTTCTCCTACATCTTTACCTCGTAGTGAATATACTTCTAAAAGAAATTTAGTTTTATCCTACTTTACTAGGGAAGATGCAAATCTACTTAAAACAAGATTTGATTATAAAGAAAATAAACTTAATCTTCTAGACTTAACTAGTGAAGAAAAGAATCATCTCTTAAAAATATCTAATTTATTTTTAAAAGCCATTAATAAAATAGAAGATGGGAAATTAGATGAAAATATTATTAATACTATTAGATATTATACAAGAAAAAATAATACCCTTAAATTATCTGACAAAAAGAAGAGAATCCTTAAATTACTAGATGAAAAAGACCAAGAATTATTTTATAAACACTTTAGTCTTGATTTAAAAAAAGTTTATCCTTATCGCTTAACTGAAGAAGAAACAAAAAACTATAATAAAGTTTTAACTAAATTAAACTCAACTAGAACTAAGTCTAAAGCTAAACCTCAAATTGAAACTTTACCTTTTACGAAAGACGAATTAATAAAAGCATCTAACTATTTTTCTGATAGTGATAAATATCTTTTACGAGCTAAATATAATGTCACTAAACGTTATTACTTATTTAATAGTTTAACTAGTGAAGAACAAGAAAGATTTAACTACCAAATAATTCCTTTATTTAAAGAAGTCTTAGAAAATATTAATGATGTAGATGCTAATTTAATAGATAGAATAAAAAAAGTATCTACTAGTAAAACTATTAGTGATGATAAAGAAGTTGCTAAAAAAGTCTTAAATTGTTTTTCTAAGCAAGATAGAAAAATATTAACTAGTAGTGAAGAATCAGATAATGAACGAGTAAAAAAACTTTTTGATACTTATAATAAAGCTTTTACTTTCTATAAAGAAAATAACTATCTAAGTAGTAGTTTAATTAATGAAATAGAAAATATCTCTACTGCTAGAAAACTTAAATTTAGAACTAGTAAAGAAGTAATATTACAAGTTGTTTCTACTTTACCTAAAGAAGACCAAGAATTATTTTATAAGAAAAATGGTAGAAATTTAGATGAGAATTTTTCTGAATTAACAGAAGAAGAAAAAGAAAAATATAAAAAGATAAGTATTAAAATATCTAGTAAAATTCATCTAATGAAAAATAAAAACAATAAAAAAGAAAAGGAAGAAAAAGTTGATTTAAGGAAAAAGCCTAAAAAACTACGCTTTAAAGTAGATAACAATACTTTAAAAGAAATAGTTAATTCTTTAAGTAGTGAAGAACAAAAGATATTTTATAAAAGAAATGGACTTAATATCGATGATATTCATCCTGAATATTTAACTGAAGAAGAAAATATTATTTATACTAAAACTTGCCGTAAAATATCTAATTATCTAAATAGTAAGAAAAATAATCCCAATAAAGAAATATCTCTTGATAATAAAGACCTTTCTAATATTCGTAAACTTTATATAAGTCTAGATGATTCCTTAAAATATCTTTTAGGAATGAATAATCTAAATTTACTTGATAATCTTTTTAAAAACGAAAATATTTCTCTTAGTAAAGACCAAGAAAAAGATATCTATAAAGCTCTTCGTTTACTTCTTTTAGTTATAAGTGACCAACCTAAAGTAATTAGAACTAACAAAACATATGTAAAAAGCTTAACAAGTTATTTAAATAATCATAACTTTTAGTTGAATTAAACTAATTATTGTGTTAAAATAAGAAATGTCTACCGAAAGATATTTCTTGGTCTGTTGGTGAAGTGGCTTAACACACCACCCTCTCAAGGTGGCATTCACGGGTTCGAACCCCGTACAGACTACCATTAAAAAATAAAACTCGCTATATGAGCGAGTTTTTAAAACTTAAATTAAATAAATAGAAAAATAAGAATATAATTATAAAGAATTAATAAAATAATATGTTCTTTTATTTTGAGTTTAGGAGGAATTTATGTTAAAAATATTTAAATATTTAAAAGATGAACTTTTATCAGTAGGAGCTATAATTTTATTATTAATAGCCCAAGCATATCTAGATTTAACACTACCAGAATATACATCAAAAATAATAAATGTTGGTGTCCAACAAAATGGTATTGAAAATGTCGCTATTTCTCAAATTGGACAAAAGTCCCTAGATAAAATCTTTCTTTTTACTAGTGAAAAAGATAAAGAATATATTCTAGCTAATTATGAAAAAGCAACTACTTATAAAAATGAAACTATTTATAAATTAAGAAAAAAAGCTAATGAAGAAAAATTAGCCAATGTCCTAGCTAAACCGATGACACTGGTAAATGTCTTTGAAAATAAAGAAATAGATATTAATAAACTAATTAATTTACCTAATACAGATATCTTTACAGTATTAGAAAATGCTCCCCTAGAACAAAGACAAGTAATTATTAAAGAGATTAATAAACAATTTAAAGATTATCCTAGTACTATTATTAATCAAATGGCCGTTAACTTTGTTAAAAATGAGTACTCAAGAATTAATATTGATATAGATAAAATCCAAATAAATTATATCTTAAAAATCGGTACCATTATGGTCTTTATAGCTTTCTTATGTATGATATGTGGTCTTTTAACCGTCTTTATTGGTTCAAAAATGGCCGCTAGATTAGCTAAGAGACTACGTGAAAAGGTCTTTAAAAAAGTTGTTAGCTTCTCCAAAAATGAAATGAAAACCTTTGGAGCAGCATCACTCCTAACTAGAACAACTAACGATATTCAGCAAATTCAAATGGTAATTGTCTTCTTATTTAGAGTAGTTATCTATGCTCCAATTATAGGTGTAGGAGGCGTTTTCAAAGCCTTAAATACTAATTCATCTATGACTTATATAATTGGTCTTGCCGTTGTTGCAATACTAGGTATTGTTATTACCCTTTTTGCTATCGCAATGCCTAAATTTACTAAAGTTCAAAAACTAATTGATAAACTAAATTTAGTTACTAGAGAAATACTTACTGGTCTTCCGGTTATTAGAGCCTTTTCTAATGAAAAACACGAAGAAGAAAGATTTGAAAAAGCTAATAAAGATTTAACTAAAATAAATATATTTATCAATAGAACAATGAGCTTTATGATGCCTATTATGATGCTTGTTATGAACTTTGTTTGTCTAGCCATTGTCTATAGTGGTGCTAAAGGCGTTGATAATGGTTCTATGCAAGTAGGAGATATTCTAGCTTATATCCAATATACAATGCAAATAATTATGGCCTTTCTTATGATATCTATGATGTCAATTATGCTACCAAGAGCTAATGTCTCTGCTAAAAGAGTTATGGAAGTTTTAGAAACTAAAAATACTATTAAAAATACTGATAGTCCTTTAGAATTTGATAAAGAAAAACGCGGTAAAGTAGAATTTAAAAATGTCTCTTTCCGTTATCCTGATGCTAACTACGATGTTATAACTGATATTAATTTGACAGCTAATCCAGGTGAAGTAACCGCCTTTATTGGTTCAACCGGTTCTGGTAAATCAACCTTAATCAATTTAATACCAAGATTTTATGATGTAACTAGTGGTGAAATATTAGTTGATGGCGTTAATATAAAAGATGCCGATATCAAAAAACTACGTGAAAAAATCGGCTTTGTTCCGCAAAAAGGTATCCTTTTTACCGGAACAATAAAAGAAAATATTCGCTATGGCAATAAAAAGATAACAGATAAAGATATTACTAAAGCCCTTGAAATAGCCCAAGCTACAGAATTTGTATCTAAACTAACAGATAAAGAAAACTACCTAATTGCGCAAGGAGGAACAAACGTCTCCGGTGGGCAAAAACAAAGACTATCCATTGCTAGAGCTATAGCTAAAAATCCTGATATTTATATCTTTGATGATTCATTCTCAGCTCTTGATTATAAAACTGATGCTAAACTACGTAAAGAATTAGCTAAAATTACTAAAGATAAAACCGTTCTAATCGTTGCTCAAAGAATCTCAACTATAATGCACGCTGATAAAATCGTTGTTTTACACGAAGGCGAAGTAGTTGGTATTGGTAAACATAAAGAACTATTAGAAAACTGTACAGTATATAAAGAAATAGCTTTATCCCAATTAAGTAAGGAGGAATTAGAAAATGCCTAGACCAAATAGAGCCCCAGCCGAAAAGGCTAAGAACTTTAAGAAAACACTATATACCTTACTTTCTTACTTAAAAAATTATAAAATAAGAATTTTCTTTGTCATAGTGTTTGCGATTTGTTCAACTGTTTTCCTTATTATTGGACCTAAAATAATGGGTAATATAACAACAGAGATATTTAATGGGTTAATGAAAAAAATTACTAATACAGGAAGTATTAACTTTACCTATATTGAAAAAACAACCTTAATTTTAATCATTCTTTATATTATTAGTTCCCTTTTTTCCGCTATTCAGGGAATTATAATGACAGGAATTTCTAATGATATTTCCTATAAATTAAGAAACGAATTAAGTCATAAAATTAATAAAATTCCTTTTAAATATTTTGATAATAAAACTCACGGTGAAGTTTTATCTATCGTTACTAATGATATTGATGTCTTAACCCAATGTTTAAATCAATCCGTTACTTCCATAGTAACAGGTATTGCGACTATAATAGGTGTTTTAATAATGATGATTTCTATTAATATACCTATGACTATTGCCGCTATCTTGATTATTCCTTTTTGTATGTTAATCTTAAATAAAATTATTAAGAAAAGTCAAAAGTTCTTCGTTATGCAACAAAACTTCTTAGGACATATGAATGGTCACGTTGAAGAAATATATAGTGGCCACGATATTGTTAAAGCTTTTAATGGTGAAGAAAAAGCAACCAAAGAATTTAATGAATTAAATAAAACCCTTTATCAAAGTGCTTGGAAAAGTCAATTTCTAGGTACTTCTATGCATCCAATTATGCAATTTATCGGTAACTTAGGTTATGTAGTTATTTCCATTCTAGGTGGCTATATGGTTATATTAAATAAAATAGAAGTAGGGGAGATTCAATCATTTACCCAATATGTTAGAAACTTCACTCAACAAATAAATCAATTATCCCAAGTAATGGCTAATATTCAATCAGCTATTGCGGCTAGTGAACGTGTCTTTGACTTTTTAGAACTTGAAGAAGAAAAAGAAACAACTACTAATTTAAGTATTGAAGGCCTAAAAGGTAATATTGAATTTCGTAATGTTAAATTTGGCTATAATGAAGATAAAATTATTATTAAAGATTTTTCAACGAAAATTAAAGATGGTCAAAAAATCGCCATTGTCGGTCCAACCGGTGCTGGTAAAACTACTATTGTAAAACTATTAATGCATTTTTATGAACTAAACTCTGGTAAAATATTAATAGATGGTAAAGATATAAATGATTTTGACCGTCACGAAATAAGAAAATTATTTGGTATGGTCTTACAAGATACTTGGTTATTTAGTGGTACTATTGGTGAAAATATTAAATATGGTAAATTAGATGCGACTCTTGATGAAATAAGAGAAGCTTGTAAAACTGCTAGTGTTGACCACTTTATTAAAACCTTACCCGATGGTTATGATATGCAAATAAATGAAGAAGCCGATAATATTTCCGGTGGTCAAAAACAGCTTTTAACTATCGCACGAGTTATCCTGGCCGACCCTAAAATATTAATTTTAGATGAAGCAACTAGTAGTGTTGATACTAGAACCGAAATATTGATTCAAGAAGCTATGGATAAACTAATGGAAAATAGAACTAGCTTTATTATTGCCCATCGTCTGTCAACCATAAAAAATGCTGATTTAATACTTGTCTTAAATGATGGTGATATCGTTGAACAAGGTACCCATACTGAGCTTTTAAACAAAAATGGCTTTTATGCTAACTTGTATAATTCTCAGTTTCAAACAGAAGAAGAGTAAAATATCCTCTTCTTTTTCTTTTAGACTTGTAAAAATTAAAAAAATATATTAAAATTTATATAGTAGGATAGGGGATGAGAGAATGAATAATGGGGTTGCACAAAATAATAATGCACAAAACAATAATTCGCAAAATAAACCAAATACTAATACTACAGCTCCCGTTGAAAGTATAATGCCAAACCAACCTGTTAATCCGCAGTTGCAACAACAAGCTAATACTAGACCAGAGCCTGTAATTACACAAAGTGTTAATGTCCCAGTAACCCAAATTGTTAATGGTCAACCTATTGGCATAATACCACAACAAAAAACGGAACAAACACCAGTAGAGGCACCAAAGAAAAAGAAAAACTTTGTACCACTTCTACTTGTTTTAGTCATTATTTTAATAGGCATTATTATTTTTCTAGTTCAAAAGAATAAAGCTGATGTCTCAAGATTAAAGTTTGAATGTAGTCCTGTTGGTTATAAAGAAGAGGCTAAGTTGGACCTTAGCTCAACATTAGTTCAAGATTTGTATAGCAAAGTAAAAACAAACATCAAAGAAGATTTAGCTTCTGTAGAGTTCAATGATTCTATGAAGTTATATCTAGCTTTTAGGCAACTAGGCCAAGACAAGATATATGCATCAAACTGCAACTTGTTTAGTAATACTGCAATGGAGCCTTATACTTGTCCTGATTTAGTTCAATTTGCCCCTATGGCTTTTAAAGAAGAAACAATGCAACTTGAATTAAAAAAATTGTTTGGAGAAGACGTAAATATCGCTAACAATAATGTCCAACTAGGTAATAGTTGCATTGGTGGCTATCAATATATCGCTGAACGAGGAGAATATGTTAAAGGTTATTGTGAGGAACAGCCTGCGACTATCTTTAGAGCTGAAAAAAAACTAACTGAAGTTAAAAGCTATGGTAATTATATTACCCTAACAGAAGATGTAAAATATATAGGAAACCAAGACGCTACTGTACCTGATTATTTAGTAAGTGGTACTTATGTCTATACCTTTAAATTAGATACTAATTATAACTATATTTATATAAATAAAGAATATGTAGAAAAATATTAAGTAGGTGTTAATGTGAATATAAAAAAAGTAATAACTGGTTATTTAGATGAAAACTGTTATATTTTAATAAAAAATAATGAATGTCTAGTTGTCGACCCCGGTGATGACTTTACTAAAATTAAAGAAGCTATTGGCGATGCTAAAATACTAGGCGTTCTAATTACTCATTCTCATTTCGACCATATAGGCGCTTTAAGAAACTTTCTAACTAAAAGAAGTATCAAAATCTTTAAAAAGAGCAATTTAGAAGAAAAAGACTATACAATAGGTAGTTTCAAATTTGAATGCATCTATACCCCAGGACATTCAAAAGACTCCGTAAGTTTCTATTTTGCCGAGGATAAAGCTTTATTTGATGGAGACTTTATTTTCAAAGAAAGTATTGGTAGAACAGACCTACCAGGTGGTAGTGATACAGATATGCAACAAAGTATTACTAAGATTTTGACTTATCCCGATGATACAAAAATATATCCAGGTCATAATGAAGAAACAACTCTTAAAGAAGAAAAAGAAAATAATTCTTATTTAAAAAGCTTTTAGGCTTTCTTTTTTTCTCTC
The DNA here is from genome assembly GCA_947632735.1 of uncultured Bacilli bacterium. Classification (GTDB taxonomy): domain Bacteria; phylum Bacillota_I; class Bacilli_A; order RF39; family UBA660; genus CANRGD01. Next base: position 29,573 of record CANRQG010000005.1, read on the forward strand.
TTTGTGCTATTATATAAAGCCATA
>CANRQG010000006.1 GCA_947632735.1 uncultured Bacilli bacterium
TAGTTTAAAAAAAATAATGATGCTTTTTCAGGAGAAGATTTAGTTATTTTAGTTCTTTATAAATTAAGAGATAAATTTAAGGAGAATGCCTAAAAGAGAAAAAAAGTTAGTAAAGGTTAGTTCAGACAAAAAAAATTAATTATAGTTCGTTTAATAGTTAATATATTAAGGCTAATTTAATATAATTTTATAGGTGATTGTTTTTTGAGTATGATACCTAATATACCACCAAGAGTTTTTTCTGGTAGTGCCGTGGCGGTTGGATATATCTTAATTGATGATATGACCGCTAATGAACAAAATGCTCTTGGTAACTGGTTAATGCTTATTGCTCAAGTCTTATCAACTAATGCTTTTTATCAACAGGTTCAAGAAGAGAGGGGTAATAAGTTAAAAAATAGTACTAATAGTGGTAAAAGTACTAATTATAAGGAAAATTATTCTAGTAATAGTACAAGTGAAATAGATATGCTAAAAAAAATGATTATAGCTTTACAAGAAGAAATTAGTAATTTAGAAAAGAAAAGTTAGACTTTATTTAATTTCTTTGTTAGAATATAACTGTTTGTAGGTGGTTTTTTTGGAGTTTGAAAATAGTGAATTATGTAGAAAATGTGGTGGATATTGTTGCAAAAAGAGTGGATGTGACTATTTTGTCGATGATTTTTCAGATTTATCTTATAAAGGTATTTTAAATATTCTTTCGACAGGAAATGTTTCAGTAGTCGCTATGCTGAGGTTTTCGGAATTAAAAAATGGCCGTCTTGCTTGTATACCACTTCTTTATCTTAGAGCGCGTAATAAAGATAGGGATATAATTGATTTAGTATCGATTAAAAGGGAATGTAGTATGTTAAGAGAAGATGGTTGCAGCTACGACATTAAAGATAGACCTAGTGGAGGCGTTAACTTAGTCCCAATGGGAGATAAACTTAAATGTTTTTATAATGGTGATTTACTTAGTGAAGTTTTAAAATGGGAAGATTATCAGAAAAGTTTAAGTCGCGTAGTTAAACGATATACGGGTTTAAGTGTTGATGCTAAAATAAGAGAAGATGTTCGTAATTTATTTAGCGATATTTTAAATGGCGAATTAGAAAAGTGCGCTACTGAAGAAAAGGTTGATGTCTTGGGTATGACGGAACAACTTTTAAGGGCTTTTCCAGAAGAAGTTTTAGCTATTAATAAAGATAGGGTACTACAAAAAGAAAAATAGAGGTTAGTATGAAAAAGATAATTAAGTTTATATTAGTTTTATTATGTATGATTACTATTTTTTCTTTTTCAAGTGATAAGGGCTTAGAATCAAGTAAAAAAAGTAGTTATATAATAAGTATTATTGAAAAATTAACGGGTAAAAAATATGAAGATAAGCAATTAGAAGTAATTACTTTTATGGTTCGAAAGACAGCCCATTTTACGATTTATTTTTTATTTGGTTTTTTACTAGTAAGTTTATTTAGAGAATATTTTATAATTGATAAGAAGAAGTTTCTAATAGTTATCTTTTTATGTATGCTCTATGCTTGTAGTGATGAAGTGCATCAACTTTTTGTTTCAAATAGAAGTGGTAAAGTTAGTGATGTTTTACTAGATACAGTGGGGTCTTTTTTAGGTATTGTTTCTTATATGAAGTTATTTTTACATATTAAAATAAGAGAACTCTTTAGGTAAAATCGTCGGGAATAAAACATATAATTTTATAGGTGATTATATGTTTTTTATTAATTTTTTAAAAGAATTATTTTGCTTTACAGGAAGTTATTCTAATGAAGTTTTTCCTGAACCATTGAGTAAAAAAGAAGAAGAGGAATGTATTAAGTTAAAAATGGAAGGCGATAAGGAGGCAAGAAGTAAACTTATTGAGCATAATTTACGATTAGTTGCGCATATTGTTAAGAAATTTGAATCCAAATATGTTCAGAATGATGACTTAATTAGTATTGGGACAATTGGATTAATAAAAGGGGTTGATACTTTTTCTCCAGATAGGGGTGTAAAGATTACAACGTATTGTGCTAGATGTATTGAAAATGAGATTTTAATGTATTTTCGAAGTAATAATAAATATACAAAGGATATTTCTATAAATGAAGCGGTTGGTTTTGATAAAGATGGTAATGAAATAGTGATAATTGATATTTTAAAAGCTCCTAAACCGGACTTTACAAAAGATATTGACATTAAAGATAATATAAATTTATTAAAGGAATATATGAATGTTCTTAGTAAGAGAGAAAAAGATATTTTAATAAAAAGATATGGTCTTATGAATAATGAGGAAGAAACACAAAAAACGATTTCTAAAAAATTAGGTATATCTCGTAGTTATGTGTCAAGAATAGAAAAGAGGGCTTTAACAAAGCTTTTGAAAGAATTTATCAAAAATAATAAAATTTGAAATAGAAAAAGGCAATAGACAAATAAAAAAAATATAGGTATAATATAAGTGGTTTAAGAGTTAGAAAGAGTGGTATTTGTGAGGGTAGAAGAAGTTAAGAGGAGAAGAAGACTTAAAAAGAAGAAAAAGGGTATTTTACTTGGAGCGATTCTTTTAGTATGTATAGTTATTTTCCTTATTTTAGAATTTTTCTTACTACCACAAATAAAACTAAAGGGAAAAGTCGTTACTACTATTAATTATAAAGAGAAATATAAAGAAAAAGGATATAAAGCTACTTTTTTAGGTGATAGCGTTACTGATGATGTAGAGGTAAGTGGCAAAGTTAATTCGAAAAAGTTAGGTGTTTATGAGATTACCTATGCAGTTAAAGAGGGAATATTTAAAAGAAAGATTAAGAGGAAGGTTGTTGTTAAAGACATTAGTAAACCGGAAATTAAGTTAGTAAGTGAAGAAGACATTTATGTTTGTCCAGATGATGAGTATCAAGAGGAAGAGTTTAGCGCAACGGATAATTATGATGGAGATATAACGAAAAAGGTTAAAGTAAAAAAGGAAAAGGATAAGATTACTTATACTGTTACTGATAAGGCGGGAAATAAAAGTACAGTTAGTAGAAAGATAATTTATAAAGATAATAGAAGCCCAGAAATTAAATTAGAGGGTAATGATATAGCCTATATTTTTGTAGGGGATAAGTATGAAGATGCGGGCGCAACAGCGAGTGATAATTGTGATGGAGATATAAGCAGTGATATTGATGTTCAAGGAAAGGTTAATAGTAATGAAGTAGGAGAATATACTTTGAAATATTCTGTTAAGGATAAAGCTTCTAATGAAGCTACTATTGAGAGAAAGGTAATAGTTTCTGAGAAGACTAAAAATGGAGCAATTTATCTTACTTTTGATGATGGACCTAAAGCGGGAACAACGAATGTTATTTTGGATATTTTAAAGGAGGAAGGTGTCGAAGCTACTTTCTTTGTTACTAACGGGGGACCTGATGATTTAATTAAAAGAATTTATGATGAAGGACACACGTTAGCTTTACACACTGCAAGTCATAATTATTCTATTGTGTATGCTTCAGTTGACTCTTATTTTGATGATTTATATACAGTGCAAAATAGAGTAAAAAATCTTACAGGTTATGAAGCTAAGATAATTCGTTTTCCAGGTGGTTCTAGTAATACTGTTAGTAGAAAATATCAAGTTGGAATTATGAGTACGTTAACTAAAGAAGTTTTAAATAGAGGTTTTAGGTATTTTGATTGGAATATTTCATCAGGTGATGCAGGGGAGACAACTTCTAGTAGTGGGGTTTATCAAAATGTTATCAATGGTCTTAGTAAGGAAAGAGCTAATGTTGTTTTAATGCACGATATAAAAACATATACAAGAGATGCTTTAAGAGATATTATTCGTTATGGAAAAAACAATGGTTATCATTTTGAAAAAATTACTATGGCAACGGAAATGGTTACTCAAAGAGTCAATAATTAGACTTTTTGGAAAAATTTATATATAATAATAACTAGGTGATTTTATGGGAATGTTTAAGCCAACAATGTATAAAAAAAATATTTTTGAGATTAATTATGAAAAACTTAAAAATATGGGAATTACTTGTTTGGTTTTTGACTTAGATAATACTTTAGGATTAATTGAGAATGAAAGATGTCCTTTAAAAACGAAAAAACTTTTAAAGAAGTTACAAGAAGATTTTTTGATTTTGATTAGTTCTAATAATACCAAAAAAAGATTAGAGCCTTATTTAAAAGATTTAGGTGTTGGGGGAGTAGCCTTTAGTTTTAAGCCTTTAACGGTAAGTTTAAGTAAAATAAAAAAGCAATATAATTTACGGAAAAAAGAAATGGCAATGATAGGAGACCAAATTGTTACGGATATATTATCAGGCAATAGGTTTCATATAACAACGGTATTAGTTGACCCTTTAGGTGAAAAAGATTTAAAAATTACGGGGTTAAATAGAAAAATTGAAGCTAAAATATTAAAAAAATATGAGAAGAATGGTTTGTTGGAGCGTGGAAAATATTATGACTGAAAAAAGATGTAAAGGTTGTGGTGTCTTACTACAAGATGAAAATGTCCTGCAGGAAGGATATACTACTTCTTTGGAAAATGATATTTGTCAAAGATGTTTTCGAATGAAAAATTATGGTGAGTATCAAGTCGTTACTAAATCGAATGAAGAGTATTTAAATATTTTAAAAAGTGTTGGTGAAACGAAAGATTTAGTTTTATATGTTAGTGATTTATTAAATTTAGAGAAGAATTTGGAGCAAATTAGAAGTATTATTCCTAATAAGATGCTTTTAGTTTTAAATAAGAAGGATATTTTACCAAAATCGGTTAAGGAAGATAAATTAATTAAGTATTTAGAAGATAAAAATATTTTCTTTGAAGAAGTTATTGTAATAAGCGCTAATAAAAATTATAATATTGATTACTTATTAAAGAGAATTAAGTTTTATCAGACATCAAAAAATGTTTATGTTGTAGGTCATACTAATGCTGGTAAAAGTAGTTTAATTAATAAATTAATAAAAAATTATTCAGATAATAAGTGTGAACTTACGATGTCTCCTTTACCTTCAACAACTTTGAATTTAGTTAAAATTGAACTTAATGATTATTTAACTTTAATAGATACACCTGGTTTAGTAGAAAATGGTTCTATCTTAAATCATATTGATGCTAAAGTTGTTAAGAAGTTGGCACCAACTAAAGAAATAAAACCGCGTACTTATCAGCTTAGAAAAAATCAATCTATTATAATAGAAGATTTTGTAAGAATAGATTATGTGGCTGGTGAAAAGAATAGTTTTACTTTATTTATTTCTAATGATTTAAAAGTTAAAAGATTACTTAATTTGTTTAATAATAATGAGCTTAAAGATTTAAATAAGGTTACTTATGATGTTAAGTATGATGAAGATTTAGTTATTAATGGTTTAGGCTTTATCAAAATTGTTAATAAAGGAGTAATTGATATTTATATTAATAAAGATGTTGAGACGTTTATGAGAAAGTCGCTTATTTAGTTATGTAAAGGTGGGTTTAGGTTATGAAGAGTGTTCAGAAGATAAAGAAAGAGTATTTGTCTTTTAAGCCAAAAAAGATAGATATAACTTATGATAGTGATGCAGTTTTAGCTTGTATTAAAGGTTCACTTTTTAAATTAAATGAAAATAAATTAGATATATTGAAGACAATAAAAGCTAATAGTAGTTCTAGATTATTTGATAAAATAAAAAATATCTTGTTTTTCGGAGAGAATGATTTATCTTTTTATGATAAGGATAATGATATTTTAAATGAGGAATTAGATTTAACGCTTATTTATAGTTATTACTTTAATACTATGATGGGTATTCTTAATGAAGATAATAAGGAAGAAATTTATAAGCTTCTTAATTTTACGGTTTTAAGTTATAATAGTAATCTTTCTTATTTTGAAGAAAAAAGAGATGTTTTAGATTATGAAGATAAATTTATTTCTTATCAAGCAAAAGAAAATGAAGGGGATTCAGTTTTAAACTTTTTAGAGTTTTTTAAGGAAGAAGTTAAAAACATAAGTGAAGAAAAAGAAGAAGCAAAAGTAATTGTTAAATAGTTACTAGTAGAAATACTAGTAATTTTTAATATATTAGGAATTTGCTTGGTAAAAAGTAATAGATTATAGGTTTCACAATTTGTTCTATTGACAACTGCAAACGTTTGTATTATTATTTAATTGTAGGGGGAATGAACAATGTTAATTAATAAGGCTTATATGTTTAGAATTTATCCAAATCAAGAACAAAAAATATTTATTAATAAATGTATTGGTAGTAGTCGCTTTGTTTATAATTATTACTTAAATAAAAAAGAACAATTATATAAAAATAAAGTAAACTTATCTTTAAAAGATATGAAGAAAGATTTACTACTTTTATATATAGAATATCCTTGGTTAAAAGAAGTAGATAGTTGTGCTTTAAGAACTTCTTTAGATGATTTAGATAGAGCCTATTTAAACTTTTATAATGGTAATGGACATCCTAAGTTTAAGAAGAAAAATACTAACGATACATATAGAACTAATTGTATAAGAAATACTTATAAAGATAAAAGTTATTCTAATATAAAAGTAGATTTAGTAAATAAAGAAATAACTTTACCTAAACTAGGTAAAATGCAAATAAGAGGGTATAGAAACTTAGTAGATTTTCCTTTTAAAATATTTAATGCAACAATAAGTAAAATAGCTAATAAGTATTATGTTAGTTTAAGTGTAGAAGAAGAAATAAATCTAAAATCATTTATACCTAGATATGTAACAGGAATAGATTTAGGAGTAAAAGATTTAGTAATAACTAGTGATGGAATTAAACATAAAGCATTAGATAATATAAAAAAGTTTGAAAATAAAATAAAAGGCTATAATAAAGCTTTAGCTAGAAATAAAAAGAATAGTAATAATAGAAAAAAGATAATAGTAAAATTACAAAGATATTATGAAAAATTAAGAAACGCCAGAAAATATTATACCCATTTAATAACAAGTGCTCTAGTAAAAGAAAATGACATAATCGTATGTGAAACATTAAAAGTAAAAGAAATGATAGAAAAAGGTAAACATCATTTAGCAAAGCATCTAACTAATAGTTCTTTCGGTGAAATAATAAGACAACTCGAATATAAAAGTTTATGGAATAATAAAAAACTAATAAAAATAGATACATATTATCCAAGTAGTCAAATATGTAGTGTATGTGGGAATAGAAAGAAAGAACTAAAGAATTTAAAAATAAGAAGATTTGTATGCGATAAATGTCAAAATGAAATAGATAGAGATATAAATGCAAGTATAAATATATTAATGGAAGGAATAAGAAAATATATAGGACAAATGAATTAATAAAGAATTAAAAAATATTAAGTACGGTAGCGACTATCGGAAACTGGTCTCTGGAGGGTATAATTATCCTATGAAGGAGAAATGCCAAATTGTGAGATTTGGATATGATTTATTTATAAATCATTTTGTTCTGAAAATATATGGACAAAATTTTAAACATTTGATATACTGGATATGAAGAACAAGTAGAAAAGGATAGATATTTAGTAATGTTAGGCTTTCAATAGTAAAGCACAGAAAAACTAAAAATAAATAGAGATAGTAATTTAGGTAGCTTTTAAAAGCATTATTGGTAGAAAAAAGAAATAAAAAGTGTTATAATAGTGGTTAGTTTATGAGGAAGTGGTGCCAATGGATAATAATGTCGCGAACAATATTCGTAGCAAAGTCGATATTGTTGATATTATTGGCGAGAGAATTCCTCTTACAGCGAGGGGGAAAAACTTTTTTGGTGTTTGTCCTTTTCACGATGATTCAAATCCTTCTTTATGTGTATCAAGAGAAAAACAAATATATACTTGCTTTTCTTGTCACGCAACAGGTAATGTCTATACTTTTTTAATGAATTATGAGCATATGGAATTTAAAGATGCCCTAAAATATTTAGGAGACAGAGTTGGAGTTTTAGTAGAGGGCATAAAGATTTCTAGAAAAAATACTAAATTTGATAAGTTATATGAAGCCTATAATCTAAGTGCAAAGTATTATCAAAATAATTTAAATAGTGCAGCTGGTAAAGAGGCTAAGAAATATTTATATAGTAGAGGCATAAATGATGAAGTTATAAAAGAATTTGAAATAGGTCTTTCTTTAGATAAAAAGGATGATTTAATAACTTTACTTACTAAAAAATATGATTTAAGTACTTTAAATAGAATTGGTTTAGCTAATGAAAATTATGATGTTTATCGTGATAGAATTATGTTTAGCTTATATGATGTTAGTGGTAAAATAGTTGGTTTTAGTGGACGTATTTATAAAGATAATGGGCAAAGTAAATATTTAAACACTAAGGAGACAGATATTTTTAAAAAAGGGGAAATGCTTTATCATTATCATATCGCTAAAGAAGAATGTCGTTTAAAAAAATATGTGCTAGTTATGGAAGGGTTTATGGATGTTATTAGAGCGAGTACGATAGGGATTCGTAATACAATAGCTCTAATGGGAACAGCTCTTACAAAGGAACAAATAAGTTTATTGAAAAGGCTTTCTAAAAATATCTTTTTATGTTTAGATGGTGATGATGCGGGTGTGCACGCCACTCTTAGTATTGGGGATACTTTGTTAGATGAGGGCTTAGAGGTAAAGGTTGTTAGTTTGCCTAATCCGGATGACCCAGATACTTTTATTTTAAATAATGGTAAAGAAAAGTTTGAAAATTTAATTGAGGCAGCTTTAAACTTTTCGGATTATAAGATGCTTAAGTTACGAGAAAAGGTAGATTTTCGAAGTGATGAAGAAAAGGCTAATTATATTAATTCTGTTTTAGAAGAAATGGTAAAGATAGATGATGCGATACGAATTGAAGTAATGCTAAAAAGACTTGCAAAAGAGTTCGATATAGGGTATAATACACTGGAAATGCGTCTTTATAGTTTGAAAAAGAATAAGGATAAGCCGAAAGAGAAACAAACTTTTCTGAATAAAGATGTTGTAAAGAAAGATAAGTATGTAAAGGCCGTAGAGCAGGTTCTCTATTTTATGCTTAATAATGATTGGGTTATTTCACAGGTTGAGAAAGAAAAATTGATACTTGCATCAGAAAATGCTAGGAAACTTTTTAGTGAGATTATTTATTTTTATAAGCAGAATGGTTTTATAAATGTGGCTGATTTTTACACTTATGTTAGTGATAAAGATGATATTTTAGTTTTACTTAATAGTATTTTGGCTGATAATTATAATGAGACAACAACAATGGATGAGTTAAAGCTTTACTTTAAAGCAATACGAGATTATAGTGTTCGACAAGAGATAAAAAGACTAAGTACTTTAATGAAAAAAGAAGTTGACCCATTAGAACAAGCTAAATTAGCTGAAAGGATAAGAAAACTAAGGATAGGAGAATAGGTATGGTTGGAGAAATAAAAACTTTAGATGAAAGAAAGGAAAAATTACTAGCGCTTGGAAAAAAGCAGGGGTTTATTACTTATGAACAGTTAGCTGATGAGTTAAAAGGACTTGAAATAGATAGTGATTCTTTAGATGAACTTTATAATGCTTTGGTAGAAGCTAATATTGATATTGTTACTGAAGATGGGTCTGATGACGACGCTAGCGGGGAAGAAATAACAGAAAATGTTGTGGTTGAAGATATCACAATGACTAAGGATGTAAAAATAAATGACCCGGTTAGAATGTACTTAAAAGAAATAGGTCGTATTAATTTGCTTACTAGTGATGAAGAGTTTGAGTATGCTAAAAGAGCAGAAGAAGGCGATGAAGAAGCTAAAAGAATGCTTGCAGAGTCAAATTTACGTTTAGTAGTTAGTATTGCTAAAAGATATGTTGGTAGAGGAATGCTTTTTTTAGATTTAATTCAAGAAGGTAATATTGGTCTAATGAAAGCGGTAGATAAGTTTGACCCAACTAAGGGATATAAATTTTCAACTTACGCAACTTGGTGGATAAGACAAGCTATTACACGTGCTATCGCTGACCAAGCTAGAACTATTCGTGTACCAGTGCATATGGTGGAAACGATAAATAAATTAGCTCGTGTGCAAAGACAATTAACACAGGAGTTAAATAGGGAGCCAACGGATGAAGAAATAGCTAAAAAGTTAGGTATTTCTATAGATAAAGTTAGGGAGGTTTATAAAATTTCTCAAGACCCAGTATCGCTTGAGACACCAATTGGGGAAGAAGATGATTCGCATTTAGGTGATTTTATTAAGGATGAGCGAACAATGGGACCAGAGGAATACGCCACTGTTGAAATGTTGAAAGAGGAATTAAGTGGTGTTTTGGCAACACTTACGGAACGTGAAGAAAAGGTTTTACGTTTAAGGTTTGGTCTTGATGATGGTCAATGTCGTACACTAGAAGAAGTTGGTCAAATATTTGGGGTTACTCGGGAGAGAATTCGTCAAATTGAGGCTAAGGCTCTTCGCAAATTAAGACATCCTTCTCGTTCAAGAAAGTTAAAGGACTTTTTAACGGATTAATGAAAATAAATGATAGATTAAAAAAAATTGGGGATTTAGTAGAAGCTAATTCCTTTTGTTTAGATGTAGGATGTGACCACGCTTTACTTGATATTTATTTAGTAAAGCGAAACTGTAATATAAAGACCGTAGCTAGTGATATTAAGGAAGGTCCTTTGGAACAAGCAAGGGCTAATATTAAAAGAGAAAAATTAGAAGATAAGATAGAACTTCGTTTAGGAAATGGTTTAAATACATATAGTGATTCCATTGATACAGTTATTATTTCCGGTATGGGTGGTAGAAATATAATTGGTATTTTGAAAAATAATTTAAAAGTCACTAAAAAAATAAAGACTTTGATAATAAGTCCCAATAATTATTTAGAAGATGTAAAAAGATTTTGTTGTAAAATAGGCTTTTATATCGATAATGAGGAATTAGTTAGAGATAAAAAATTTATCTATCAGATTATAGTTTTAAAAAGAGGCAAAAAAAAGTATTCGAAAAAAGATTACTTTTTTGGACCAGTTCTTTTAGAAAAAAAAGGAGCTCTTTTTAATGATTATTATGAAAGAGAGTTAAAGTCAAGAGAAATACTTTTACAAATTTTACCTAAAAATTTTATTATGAAAAGAAGACAAACAAGAAAAGAAGTTAAGGTTTTAGAAAGAGAACTTAGGCCTTAATTTCTTTTTTTTTGGTGATACCTATCATACTACCAAGCATTGAGGAGGTAAAGATTATTAAGTAATAAATAAGAATAGTTAATTTTAGTGGTTCTTTTAAAATAAGAGTTATTATTAAGAAAAGGAAAATTACCATTAGAGATAATTTTATTCCCTCTAGATAGCCTTTTGAACTAGCCTTTTTACCAAGAAGAAAGCCACTTATAAAGATATTTATGATAAGAATAATAATTTTAAAGACTTTATAGATATTTTCATTTATTAAATTGAAATAGTAAAGAGTGGTTAGGAGAAGTAAAGATAAAATTAGAAAAAGAAAAGTGTAAAGTAATCTCTTAGTATATTTTTTTAAATTAGTCATAAATTCACCTCAGTTAATTTTATGCTATGTATAAAAAAATATGAAAAAGACAAGATAATAATAGGTGAAAAATTATGGAATATTTGACAATTTTTTTTAGAAGTATTTTGTTTTATACTTTAATCGCAACTGTTTATAGATTAATGGGTAAAAGAGAGATAGGAGAACTTTCAATAATGGATTTTATTGTTTCAATTTTTATTGCTGAAATAGCGGCCATATCAATTGAAAATTATAAGAAAAGTATATTTATTTCTATTATTCCTATTTCTGTTTTAGTAGCGTTACAAATAGGTATGTCGGTTATTTCATTAAAAAGTGGCAAAGTTAGAAGTGCGGTTGATGGAACACCATCAGTTATTATTAATAGAGGTCGTGTTAATTTTGAAGAGATGTTAAAGCAAAGATATAATTTAGATGATTTACTTACGCAACTTCGTGGACAAGCGATTAAGTCAATAGAGGAAGTTGATTATGCTATCTTGGAAACAAGTGGTAAATTAAGTGTATTTAAAAAACAAGATGATAAAAAACATATTTATCCTTTACCCGTTATAATTGATGGAGAAGAACAAGAAGATGTTTTGTATCAAATTGGAAAAAGTAAAGTTTGGTTAGAGGAAGTTTTACGAAGAGAAGATAAAAGTCTAGAAAATGTTTTTTATGCTTTTTATCGTGATAAAAGATTATTTATAATTGAAAAAGATAAAGTGGCAAATAAGGGATGATTATGGTGAGTAAGTGGTAATTTTAGTTAGTTAGTGATGGTTATAGTGAGTAAGTGATGGTTTTAATAAGCAAATGATAATTCTAATAAGCAAATGATAATTTTAATAAGCAAATGATAATTCGACAAAAAGCGAGTTTTTTAAGTGTTATAGTTATTTTATGAAAAAGATGAAGAGTATAGGAATAATTATTATTTTACTATTATTTATTGCTTATAGTAGAAGTGGTAGTAAGGAAGTAATGGCGCAAAAAAAAGATGAAAAAAGAGGAGTATTTTTTAGTTATATTGAGTTAGAAAATTATATAAAGAATGATGATATAGCTATTATGAAGAAAAATATTGATAAGGCAATTGATAATATCAGTAAAATGAATCTTAATATGATAGTTTTACAAGTTAGAAGTGCATCGGATGCTATATACGAATCAACAATATTTCCTTGGAGTGTTTCTATTAGTTCTGAAGAGGGAGAAAAGTCTTTTGATGTATTAGATTATTTTTTAAGAAAGGCACATAAAAAAGAGATTATGGTTTATGCCTGGATAAATCCTTATCGAGTTAGAACTACTGATGATGTTAACTCAATTAGTATTAAAAATCCGGCTTATAAGTATATTGGTACGGATACTTTGTTTGTAGGAGGGGGAATTTATTATAATCCTAGTAAGGCTGCGGTTAGGGACTTGATAGTTGATGGGGTTAAGGAACTTGTTGATAACTATGAGGTTGATGGAATTTTATTTGATGATTATTTTTATCCTAATAATGAGATAGATATGAATGATTATTTGGAATATGTTAAGAAAAATGGTGAAATAGATAAAAAAGATTATAATTTATTGATGGTAAATAAAATGATTAAAAGAGTTCATAGTGTTTGCAGGGAAAAAAAGATTCCTTTTGGTGTTTCACCAGAAGGTAATATTGAGAATAATTATACGAAGAATTTTGCGGATGTTCGATTATGGCTTAAGAGTAGTCAATATGTTGATTTTATTATGCCACAACTATATTATGGCTTTTTCAATGAAACAAAGGCTTTTTTTCAAGTTCTTGAAGAGTGGAATAAACTTATTTTAAATGATAATATTGAACTTTTAGTAGCTTTAGCTTTTTATAAGGTAGGACAGTTTGATTATTATGCTAAAAGTGGTAGTAATGAATGGATAAATAATGAAGATATAATTATGCGAGAGATTATGCTTAGTAGAAATATTAAGTCTTATGATGGTTTTTGTTTATTTCGATATGGTTTTTTGTTTGATGAAAAGCTTTTTTCAAAGACTTCTTTACAGGAAATAAAAAATCTAAAGAAGATTTTAGGATAGTTTCTTGAAAACCTTGTTTTATACTGGTATAATTGATAGTAGAGGTAAGTGTAATGAAGAAGAATGGTTTTACTTTAGTAGAGTTACTGGCAAGCTTAACTATTTTGGGTGTATTAATGGTTGTAACAGTACCTAATGTTGTGGGTATATTATCGCAAAATAGGGATAAGACATATGTTGAAGATGCTAAAAAGATGATATCCGCAGCTAAATATAAATTTACAGGTAATAATGGAATAATAAAGCCAGGAAATGGACAATGTATTGTTATTTCGTTAGGATATTTAGATAATGCCGAATTTGAAAATCCTCCTAATGAGGGAGAATATTCTAAGGAACAGTCCTATGTCGTTATTAAAAGAACGACTAATAAGTATGAATTTTATGCTCGAATAGTTGAGAAATTAAAAGATGATAGTTTATATGGTATTGAGCATACGATAGAGAGTCAATTAGAAGATGGGGTTAAAGCTCAAAAGTTGACAGCTATTAGTGATGTAAATGTTGCGTCTATCGATAAAAATTATTTTCAAAATACTTTTAGTTGTACTGTTTCTAGTAGTTATTTTAAAATAGATGAACAGCTTAATTATAATTAGTAGGTAATTAAATTGTCATTAAAATGTAAATTTTAAAAAAATATCTTGTAAATGAGGGAATTATTTATTATAATCTAATTATAGAGTTTGGAGGAATTGAGAATGAATAAAAATAAAGGTTTTACTTTAGTTGAATTGTTGGCCGTAATTACGATTATGGGTATATTAATGATTGTTGCGATAGGTTCAGTAAATAGAATTATTGAAAACTCAAGAAGAGATACTTTTGCGACAACGGCTAAAGAGTATGTTAATACAATTAGAAATGCTGTTTTAGCTGATAATATTTCGTGTACATTGTCTAGTGGTGAGACAGTTGCTTCTGCTACACCAGATGGAGTATATTATTTCCCTATCGATACTTTACAACAAGGTACTAAAGATTTAATGGAAGATGGTGGAAAGTCATCATTTGGTAATGCAGAAATAAAAGGATATGTTAAATGGGTAAAGGAAACTGATAATTCTGATGAATATAACCCTAAGACAACAACTAAGTATACTATTTATATAACTGATACTGGTAAACACGGTCTTGACACTGAAATGTCTGCATCTGAAATTAGAAGAGCTAAGATTAATACTAATGTTACTACACCAGCACCAGACAAACCTACTGATGCTAATGCAATTCCGTGTGCTTTGAATTAGTAAAGTTTATTTCTAAGGAATGAAAGTTAAGAAAAGATATAGCTTTAGGTTAAGTATATCTTTTTCTTTTTCATAATTTTTGGTATACTTTAAGTGGAGGAAGTAGTTATGTTATTAATTGGAAGTCACGTTGGTTTTAAAAAGGAAACACAACTTTTAGGAAGTTTGAATGAGGCGTTAGGGTATGGTGCGAATACTTTTATGTTTTATACTGGAGCTCCGCAAAATACAATGCGTTATAAAGTAAATGATGATTTGACTAGAGAAGCACTTGAAGTTATGAGACAAAAAAATATTGATTATACAAAGGTTATTGTACACGCCCCTTATATAGTTAATCTTGCGAATAGTGATAATGAAGATAAGTATAATTTTGCGATAAATTTTATAAAAAGTGAAGTAGAAAGATGTGAAGAATTGGGTATTAAAAATATGGTTTTACATCCGGGAAGTCACGTTGGTTGTGGAATAGAATTAGGTATTAAAAATATTGCCTATGGCTTAAATAAAATACTTAAGGATAGTTCAGTTACTATTTTACTGGAGACAATGGCGGGAAAAGGTTCTGAAGTTGGTTCTAGATTAGAAGAAATTTTTCAAATAATTAATTTAGTAGAAGATAAGGAACATATTGGAGTATGTTTAGATACTTGTCACTTAAGTGATGCAGGGTATGATATAAAAGATTTTGATAAATTTTTAGATGAGTTTGATGCTTTGATAGGTATTGATAAAATAAAATGTGTTCATATAAATGATAGTAAAAATGAAAGAGGTTCTCATAAGGATAGACACGAAAATATTGGCTTTGGTTATATTGGTTTTGATACTTTAATTAATGTTATATATAATGAAAGACTTACCAATGTACCTAAAATTTTAGAAACACCTTATGTTGATAGAGAATATGCTCCTTATAAATATGAAATAGAAATGATTAAAAACAAGAAGTTTGACGATAAATTATTGGAAAAAATTAGAGCTCAGTAGCATAACAATAATTAGAAGTAAAACTTCTTTTTTCTTGGAAAAGAAAGAGTTATCTGATAAAATAGTAGTAATTTTATTTAGGTGATTTTATGACTAACGATATTAGAATAAAATATATAGAAGTAGCTAATTTAGAAAAAGCTAAATCATATAAATTAAAGGTTTGTTCCTCATTTATACTGCCAAATGGGAAAATTTATTATGATATTTCAGATCACGCTAATGCTACATTTTTAAGGGAAATTATTTATGCTTTATCTTTATTAAAAGTTAATAAAAAGTATTTAAAGGTAAAAAGTGTCGTTCCTTATCATTTTAATGGATTAAATCAAGATATGGGTGATGGAGATTATCAATTTTATATAATTGATGATACTATTTATCCTTTCTATCAAGACTATCATAATTTAAATGAAAAAATATATCATAAGTTATGTGAAATAGCGGGAGGAAAATTAAAATTAGCGAAAATGGGCTATGAACAATTTGATGTTCGTTATACAATTCATAATAATAATTGGGAGAATAAAACAAAACTAGTTTTAATTGAGTATCGGGATGATTTTTTAAAATATGAAAAGGCAATTAAAGAATTAGAACTAGATTTAAAAAATATAAAAACAAAAGGTCTATCACTAGTTTCTGCTAGAAAATATTTAAATTGTAATGTTTTAGATTTTGAGGAATATAGTAGACATAATCCTTTAGAAACGGGCTTTTATAGTAGTCAATATGAAGAAATGGTTATGCGACTTATAGAAGCAAAATTATTTGTTTTAAAAGATTTTAAAAATGTGCTTTTACAAAATAAGGGACATCTTTTAGAAGAATTAGAAAATATTTTAGAAATTCCATATTTAGAAAAATCAGGAAAAGTAAATAATTATTTTTTAGAAGATTTGGCCGTAATGTATTTAAATTTTGATAAAATTGAAATGAATCCTAAAAGAATTGTTTCTAACAGTTTTAATATCTATGAAAAGTATTTTAATTTAAATTTATTAGGTTTTGATTTAGCAAGATATCCTAAGATAGTATTTGATGAAGGAACTTTTCATAAGAAAGATATAAGTGACTTTGGAATTGTTTCTAAAAATGAAGAAAAATTTCAAGAGGAAGCAGAAATGATAAAAAGAAAAGTACCACTTGAAGAAAGATATAAATTTTTTTTATAAATAGTTTTTATAATAATTATAAAGAACAATAATTTTTTCATAAAGATTAGAACTTAACTCTTTTTTTAAAAGTGAAAAACATTTTGTATTATTATTTAATAACTCATTGTAATGGCTTTTAATAAAATCATAAATTATTGTTACTTCAGTATTTGTTAAAGTAACATTTTGTTTTTTAGCATAGTTTTTTATATCTTCAGGTTTTAAAAGATAGATGTATCTTTTGATTAATTCTTTATAGATAAATATCACCTCAGTAAAAATATATTAAATAACTTTTAAATTATGTGATAAACTAATAATGGTGGTGGAAATGAAAAATTATAAAAAGAAGAAAAAAATAGATTATGATAAGATTACTAATAAAAGATTTGGTTTGTTTTTAGGAATAGTTTTATTAGCTTTTTTAGTAGTTTTTTGGAAAATGCTTGATGTAATGGTTATAAATAAAGATACGTTTTCAAAAAAGCTAGCTTCTCTTACTTATGTAACAGTTTTAGGAAGTAGTTCACCAAGAGGGAGAATATATGATAGAAATTTAAATATAATTGTTGACAACAAAGCATTAAAAACGATTACTTATAAAAAAGAAAAGGGCGTTACTAATGAAGAGATGATAGAAGTTGCTTATAAAGTGGCACCACACTTGGAGCTAGATATTTCTAAATTAGATGAAAGAATGAAAAGAGAATTTTATTATGCTAAGTATAAGGAAAAGTGTGATAAGTTAGTTACTAGAAAGGAAAAGGAAAAACTAGCCCAAAGAAAAATGACTAGTAGGCAATTGGAAGAGTTAAAAATAAAAAGAATTAGTGATGAAGAGTTGGGTAAGTTTTCTCAAGAAGATTTGGAAGTTGCTTATTTATATTATTTAATGAATAATGGTTATACTTATGAAGAGAAGATTATTAAGAGTGATGCCGAAGATAGTGAATATGCTTATATTTCGGAAAATAATGCTAATTTAGAGGGGTTTAATACGAAATTAGATTGGGTTAGAGTTTATCCATATGGGGATACTTTTAGGTCAATACTTGGTAGTGTTTCTACGTCAACTCAAGGAATACCGGCAGAAGAAAAAGACTATTATTTAAATAAAGGCTATTCTTTAAATGACCGGGTTGGCCTTAGTTATATTGAAAAGGAATACGAAGAATATTTAAGGGGTGAGAAAGATGTTTATGAGGTTCTTAACTCACACGAGACAAGATTAATTAAAGAAGGAAGTAGAGGAAAGGACATTGTTTTATCAATAGATATAAATTTACAAAGAGAAGTGGAAAAAATTTTAGATGAGCAAATTAAGAGAGCTAAGAATGAGGCTAATACGGAATATTTTGACCATTCTAGTGTAGTTATTGAAGACCCTAATACTGGAGAAATTCTGGCAATGGCTTCAAGAAGAATTGTTAACGGGGAAATGATGGATAATACAACTAGTATTTTGACTTCTCCTATTACGCCGGGTTCTGTTGTTAAGGGAGCATCAATGTTAGTGGGCTATAATACAGGCGCAGTTAAGATAGGGGAATATATGAAAGATGAGTGTATTAAAGTAGCGGGAGCACCTGAAAAGTGTTCATCAGTTAAAACATTGGGTACTATAAATGACATAACGGCTTTAGCGAAAAGTAGTAATGTTTATCAATTCAAAATCGCTATTAGAGTAAATGGGCAGGAATATTTTAGAGGAATGAAGCTTAATTTTAATCAAGAAGCTTTTGATACTTATCGAAAGATGTATCATTCTTTTGGTTTAGGTGTTAAGACAGGTATTGACTTGCCTTTTGAAAGTACGGGGGTATCTTCTAAGAAAGATGTTAGTGCTGGAAATTTGTTAGATTTTGTTATGGGACAGTATGAAACGTATACACCGCTACAATTAGTTCAATATGTTTCAACTATCGCAAATGGTAAGGATAGGTTGGCTTTACATTTATTAAAAGAAGTTCACGAATCTAGCAATAGTGAAAAGTTAGGAAAAGTGATTTTTAAGAAGGAAAAGGAAGTTTTAAATTCTATTGAGACAAGTGATGAATATATGAGGCGAGTAAAAGAGGGCTTTTATGCGGTTATGAATTCAAGTGGTGGCTACGGAGTTGGTTATATTGATAGGAAAATGAAGCCAGCTGGTAAAACGGGTACTTCACAAAGTTTTATAGATACGGATGGAAATAATATTATCGATACGGAAACAATAACTAGTTCTTTTGTAGGTTATTTTCCTTATGATAATCCTAAGGTTTCGATTATGGTTACGTCACCAAATTCTTCACATCCTAATTCTAATACTGATTTTGCTAGTTTAGTTACTTATCGAATTACAGGAGCAGTTAGTAATCTTTACTATAATATGTATATGGCTTAGTTTTTAGAAAAATATGGGAAAGTAATTTTTATATTACTTCTTTTTTTGTTCAGAAAAGTAAAAAAAGTTAATCAATAATAGACAGTTTTTACAATTTAAGTTATAATATATGAAGAAGGGAAGAATAGTACTATGAAGTTTAAGTTTAGGGCTGATCCAGAAGATTTATTAATGTTTATATTATTCGCAATATTTTTATTATATATAGTCGCAATTGGGGTTGTTAACTTATCAACGTTTGCTCAAGAAGGGCATTTATCGGGTTTAAACCCATTCCCTGCTTTTGCTCCTCAGTACATTGGTTCTACTATAATTATTTATCTTTTATTTTTAATTGGTTTATGTGTAAGTGTTAGTTCTATTTTTTTCGAAAGAGAAAAGGGTTTTGGAATAACTACTGATAAGAAAGATAAAGGTTATTCTAGATGGGCTAAAGATAAGGAAATTAAAGAGGAATTAGAAGCTGTTCCGATTATAAGTCCAACAAGTAAAGCAGCGGGTGTTCCTTTAATTCTTAATGAAAAAGAAATGTGGATAGATAATAGTGAGTACCATACTTTGGTTATTGGTGCTACTGGTTCTGGTAAGACACAGACAGTTGTTTTTCCACAGGTTAATAGTTTAGCTAAAGCTAGGGAATCTATGATTATAACTGACCCTAAGGGTGAAATTTATGAGAGTACTGGGCAAATGCTTAGAGATAAAGGCTATCAAATTTTACTTCTTAATTTTCGTGACCCACAAAATGGTAATTCGTGGAATCCAATGACTTTACCTTATGAAATGTATAAAGCTGGTAATCAGGATAAGGCAATTGAGTTATTGGATGATTTGGCTTTAAATATTTTGTATGATGATTCTAATAAGAATGCTGACCCTTTTTGGGAAAAGACATCGGCTGATTATTTTTCAGGGGTTGCTTTGGGTTTATTTGAAGATGCTAAACCAGAAGAGATAAATATTAATAGTATTTCGGTTATGACAACGGTAGGAGAAGAAAAATTTGGTGGTTCAACATATATAAAAGAATACTTTAATGCTAAGGACCCAGGAAGTGCGTCTGCGATTAATGCTTCTAGTACAATTATGGCTCCAAGTGAAACAAAGGGAAGTATCTTATCAGTTTTTAAACAAAAGGTAAAATTATTTGCTTCTCGTGATAATCTAAGTGAAATGCTATCACATAGTGATATAAATTTGGAAAGTATTGGTGAGAGGCCTACAGCTGTTTTTATTGTAATTCAAGATGAAAAAAAGACTTATCATTCTTTAGTTACTATTCTTTTAAAACAAATTTATGAAACATTAATAGATGTTGCGCAAAGACACGGAGGAAAGTTACCGGTTAGAACAAATTTTATTCTTGATGAGTTTGCGAATATGCCACCTTTAAAGGATGTTACGACTATGATTACGGCAGCTCGTTCAAGAAAAATTCGTTTTACGATGATTATTCAAAACTTTGCGCAATTAGATTCTACTTATGGTAAGGAAGATGCGGAAACAATTAGAGGTAACTGTGGTAATATTATTTATTTGATTACTACTGAGTTAAAAGCCTTAGAAGAAATCTCTAAGATGTGTGGTGAGGTTAAGTCAAAGAAAGATGATAAGACAGCTTCAACACCGCTTGTTACTGTATCTGATTTACAGAGAATGAAGCAATTCGAGGTTATTATTTTACGAATGCGTAAACAGCCATTTAAGACAAATTTTACACCTAACTTTAAGCTTAATTGGGGTAAAACATATCCAAAAGCTACATATCCAACAAGACAAAAACAAGAAGTGCATATTTTTGATATAAAGGAATTTGTAAAAGAGCAGAAGAAGAAAAAGTTATTAGAAATGATGAATCAAGCTGATGAAGAGGGTGGAAGTGAAAATAGAGTTCCTAATATGATGGGACCAAATCCTTTTATTTCTCCTTTTGATTTAATGAAAAATAAGGCTCAAGCACAGAATAATGATATTAAGGTTCCAGACTTTTTAACGAGAAGTAATGATGCTTTTTCTAATGAAAGGAATGTTCCTAATGAGAAAGTTGAATTACCATTTGAAAGTCCTTTTGCTAAAAAAGAAACTTTTAAGAGTGAAAATGATAAGAGAGTTGATGATGATTTAGGCTTTGATGTTGATGAATTAGTAAAGAAAATCGATGCTAAAATAGCGGAGTTAGAGGCTGAGGAGAAAAGAGCAAAAGAAGAGGAACAAGCAAAGGAAGAGAAAAGTAAAAAGGAAGAAAAAGAGATTATTAAAGAAGATATTAATGATAAAGAAAGTGTTTCAACGGTTCCAGAAATTAATACAACACCTCAAGTAATTAATGATTTAGAACTTGATGAGGTAGATGATGACGATGAATTCTTTGATGATTTTTTTGATAATTAAAGGAGGAAAAATTTATGGCTTCTAGGTTTAATATAGTTGGAAAGGCTAATAAACTAAAAACTGAACAAGTAGCCGATGACCAATTGGAAGAGGAAGTAAAGAAAACACAGGAAAAACAACAGGCTAAGAAGAAAATGATGCTTTTTATGGGAATTATAGTGGGCTTGTTATGTTTGATATTGCTTATTTTATTTGTTAGTTCGCTTTTTATAAAAAAGGTTTATTCTTATGAAGAGATAGAAACAGTTATTAAAAATGCTAGTGTTTCTTATTTTAAAGACCATCCTGATTTGTTGCCACAAATGGATGGAGGAATTGTTGAAATTGAAGTGGATAATTTAGTTTCAGCTGAAAAAATGAAACCTTTGACAGAGTATACTAAGGAAGGTGTTCTTTGTACAGGAAGAACTTTAGTAGAAAAAGCAGGGGATGAATATTTATATACTCCATATCTAGATTGTGGAGAAAACTTTACAACAGTTGAGTTATATAAAAAGGTTACGGAAAAAGTAGTAACAAGTGGTTATGGTTTATATAAGTTAAATAATGATTATGTTTATCGTGGTGAGAATGTTGATAATTATGTTCAACTTGATGAAGGTTTATGGAGAATAGTTAAGGTTAATTCTAATAATAGAATAATGCTTATTAAGGAATTAAGTGTTGGGAATCCTTTAGCTTGGGATAATCGTTATAATAGTGAAATAGGTTATTCTTCAGGTATAAATAATTATAGCGCAAGTAGAGTTAAGGAATATATTGATAAGATATATGATAATCCTAAAGAAAATTTAAATGAAGTAATGTTAAGTTCTAATGATAAACAAAAAATTGTTGCTTATACTTTATGTACTGGTAAAAGAGATATTAATGAAAAAGATAATAGTGGTAATATTGAATGTAGTCAAGTACTTAATAATCAGAAAGTTGGATTACTTAGTGCGAATGATTATATAAATGCTAGTGTCGATAGTAATTGTAATAGTTTAGCTGATAAATCTTGTTCTAATTATAATTACTTGAAAGAGAAGTATAATTGGTGGTTAGTTACGGCTAGTACAGGAGCATCTGATAAAGTATACAGTATTACGGATAATGGTCGAGTTTCATTGTTAAGCGCTGTTTCATTTGCTTATGTAAGACCAGTAATTTATTTAAATAATAAGGTATTATATAAGAGTGGAACAGGAACTAAAGAAGATCCGTTTATATTAAAATAGAGAAAACCTAGAAAGTTGTTTAGGTTTTTTTTCTTTTTCATAAAATATTATGAGGTGTATTATGGAAAAGAATATTATTGATATAAGAGCGAAATATGCTTATGATGATGGGCATATAGAAAAAGCAGTAAATATAAGAGAAGATTTACTGTTAAATAACCCTAGTTTTTATTTAAATAAAAAAGATATTTATTATTTATATTGTGATACTGGTCATCGTAGTAGAATTGTTGCTAACAAGCTTAATTCTTTAGGATATAAGACTTTAAATATAGAGGGTGGTTATAAAAATTATTTATTAGAAAAGAATGAAAGTAGTTTTTAAACCGCTTGTTAAGAAAATAGAAATGTAATATAATGATAGTAGAAGGTGATACTAATGAATTTAGTGGCAGAGTTTATAGATTATTCTACTAATTTAATTGCCCAGGGTGGTTTATTAGTTGGCTTTCTTCTTATCATCTTTGAATCATTTATTCCTGTCTTACCTTTAGCGGTTTTTGTAGCACTTAATATTAATGCCTTTGGCTTTTTTTCAGGAGTTTTTTTATCGTGGCTCGCGACTTGTCTTGGCTGTTATATTTCTTATTTGTTATTTTTTTACTTATCGGATAAGATTACGGATAAGCTTCTTTCTGATAAAATGCGGAAGAAGGTTAAGAGAGGTTTAAAAAGATTTAACGATATTTCTTTACAGGGAATAGTTTTGTTAGTAACACTTCCTTTTACTCCAGCTTTTTTAATAAATATACTAGCTGGTATTTCAAAAGTTAAACAGGAAAAGTTTCTTTTAGCTATTTTAATAGGTAAAGTTTTTATGATAATTTTTTGGGGCTATATTGGGAAAAGTTTTATTGAGAGTATGGGAGATATAAAGGCGATTATCTATATAGTTTGTGCTTTAACAATAGCTTATATAGTTTCAAAAATAGTTGGTAAAAAAATGAATATAGAGTAGGTGATGTAATGATAGATATAGTAATTATAGGGTTATTGGTTGTAATATTAATTTTTGTAATTATTTCAGTGTTTAAAAATATAAATGAAGCTAATATTACGGAAAGATTAGGAAAATTAGAAGTTAATATGATGAAAGAAATGGGTGACTTTAAGAGTGATTTAAGTAGAAATGTTAATGAAGATTTTACTAATTTAAATGAAAAAATTGAAAAAAGATTATTGATGATTAATGAAAAGGTAAATGAAAGATTAGATGAAAATTTTGAAAAAACTAATAAAACTTTTTTAAATGTTATTGAGAGATTATCAAAGATAGATGAAGCTCAGAAAAAAATTGAGAGTTTATCTTTAGATATTGTTAGCTTACAAAGTATTTTGACCGATAAGAAGACAAGAGGAATATTTGGTGAAGTTAATTTAAAGCATATATTAGTTAATGTTTTTGGTGAGAAAAATGATAATATTTATAGAATGCAATATACTTTAAGTACAGGGGTTATTGCGGATTGTGTTGTTTTTGCTCCTGAACCACTTGGAACAATTGCGATAGATTCAAAGTTTCCTTTAGAAAATTACCAGATGATGGTTGATAAAAAACTAACACAAGATGTAAGAGATAATTATGAAAAGATGTTTAAGCAAGATATGAAAAAGCATATTGATGCGATTAGTTCAAAATATATAATTCAGGGTGAAACGGCTGAGCAAGCTATTTTGTTTTTACCGGCAGAAGCTATTTTTGCAGAGATTAATGCTTATCATCAGGATATAATTAATTATGCTTATAAAAAACGGGTATGGTTGACATCACCAACAACATTGATTTCGACACTTACAGTGATAGAAATGATTATTAAGAATATTGAAAGAGATAAATACACATCAATAATTCACGAGGAGTTAAATAAGTTAGGTTTAGAATTTTCGCGTTATAAAGAACGTTGGGATAAGCTCGCAAGAAGTATTCAAGTTGTTAATAAGGATGTTGAGAATGTTTCTATTACGGCTGATAAGATATCGAAAAAATTTGAAGCTATCAACAGAGTTGAAGTTCAACAATTAGAGGATAAAAAGTAAAAATTCAAAAAAACTTTGAATTTTTTTTATGGAGAAAAATAAAATTTACTATGAGTAGATTAATAATAATGTTTATAGCTTTTTTAATGATGGTTTTTGGTTTCTCTTATGCGATTATATACATAAATCTTTTTTCATTTGGATATAATAATTATGAGTATATAGAATTTCTTTTTACAAGATATGAATGGTACTTATTTATAGTAGGCTTTTTTATAGAAATATTTTTTTTGATAAGAAAGGATAAAAGAAAATGACTTGTATTTATGATGTGTTACTTAATTTTACTGATGATGATAATTTGATAGATTTTTTTGAGTGGCAAGAAAAGGATAATTTAGAACATATTAAGAAGATTTATTTAGCAAAAGTTAAGACAAAGGTATTGGAAGATTTTTTTAAATATAAGGTTAAAGTAAGTAGGGAGTTTTTAAATAAGATAGAGGATAAAACTATTTTATATAAAAATAAAAAGGTATTAAAATATGCTTGTTTATTTACAGATATGAATAAAGTTATAGCGATGGAATTTGCGGATAATGGGGAAGTTATTGCGAAGAGTTCTTTATTATTAGATGAAGAGGAAGATATTATTATGGAATGTTTTGATATTTTAGAAGAAGATATTGTCTATGAAAAAAAAGAAGAATATCCAAAAGAAATATTTTTAACTAGAGAAGAGTTATTTAAAAGAAGTTATCTATTAAAAGAGATAGAAAATGCTTATAAGGATAAGCTTTATATAAAAATTTTATATTATTATGAAGAAGTGTTTGAGAATGATGATAAGCCATTTATTAGTAAGTATAAAAGGTTAGTTCAGGATATTAAAGATAATTATAATGAAAAGTATAATTCTTTATATGAAATAGTTAGAATGTCTTATATAGGAAAAAAATAGACTAGTAGTCTATTTTCATAGCATTTTTTACTTTTTTTAATTGATTTTCGGCTTTTGATAAAGCTATATCTGTTCCTTCTTTTAGAATTTCTTTAACTTTTTCATCATCGTATAAAGAACGTCTTTTTTTGATAGGTTCTAGGAATGCGTTCATAGCTTCAATTAATTCTTTTTTACACGCAACACAGCCCCTTTCTCCTTTTTGACATTCACTACAAATTTTGGTAGTGTTTTCTTTTTTATTAACTAAGTTGTGATAGTAGTAGACCATACATTTATTAGGATTAGCGGGGTCATCTTTTTTTATTTTGTTAGTATCGGTTAAGGTACCCATAATTTTCTTTTCAATAGTTTTTTCATCATCAACTAAATAAATAGCGTTATTTAGACTTTTACCCATTTTTTCATTACCATCTAAACCTTTGACACGAGTAGTATTACTTAATACTTGAACGGGTTCTTTTAAGGTGTTTCCATAAATGGAGTTAAATTTACGAACGATTTCTCGACATTGTTCTAGTAGTGGCAACTGGTCATCACCGACAGGGACAACTTCGCCATCAAAAGCAGTTATATCGGCGGCTTGACTAACTGGATAACCTAAAAAGCCATAAGT
Organism: uncultured Bacilli bacterium; assembly: GCA_947632735.1. Taxonomy (GTDB): domain Bacteria; phylum Bacillota_I; class Bacilli_A; order RF39; family UBA660; genus CANRGD01. Next base: position 26,531 of record CANRQG010000006.1, read on the forward strand.
AATACTTTCACCGTTGTTGCCAAATAAGTCTTTTTTTTGCATTATTTCATTTTTTACAGTAGGATTTCTTTGAAGTCTTGCGACGGTGACAAGATTAGAATAAAAAACGGTTAATTCAGCAATTGGTGGTATTTTTGATTGAATAAAGAAATGAACTTTTTTAGGGTCTAGTCCAATGGCTAGTAAATCTTTAGTTATTTCTAGAACGTTTTCTCTAACTTTTAAAGGGTTATTAAAATTATCAGTTAGGGCTTGGACATCGGCTATTTCTAGATAAAAGTCATATTCGTCTTGTAATTTGAGATAGTTAATCCCTGCTCCAAAGTAGTGTCCTAAGTGTAGGTTCCCTGTCGGGCGTAATCCTGTGAGAATTGTTTTCATATCATCACTTCCTAGGAATATTTTAGCACGTTTAGAGAAAAAAGTAAAAAAGTTTAGTTAAATGGCTTTTTCTTGGAAATAGTAGGAAAGACCTTTACAAAAGAAGAAAAGATGAGTAAAATAGTAATACGCTATTTGAGGAGGATAGAAATGGGAAAGATAGTTTTATTTATGGGAGCTTCAGCTTCTGGAAAGAAAAGTCTTTATCGATTAGTAAAGGAAAGAAATTTAATACCTTATCAAGAAATAATACAGTATACTACAAGACCTAAGGAAAGTAATGAAGAGAGTGAATTTTCTTTTACGACTTTTGAAGAGATGGAAAAAATGCTTAAGCGGGACCAAATTTTGGAAAGAAGAAGTTATAATACTTTTGACGGTATGTGGTATTATTTTACGTGTTGTGATAATTTTGATTTGAAAAAGAATAATTATATAGGTATAAATACTTTACAGGGATTAGACAGGTATTTAAAATATTTTGGGGAAGAAGATATTATTTCTTTATTAGTACAAGTAGATGGTGAGACTAGAATAAAAAGGGCTTTGGAAAGGGAGAATAGAAAGATAAAGCCTAATTATGAAGAGTTGTGTCGAAGATATTTAGCTGATAGTAAGGATTTTTCTTTAGAAAATATTCAGAAAAGGAAAATTAGCGCTATTATAGATAATAATGGTAGTTTAGATGATAGTTATGAACAGGTAAAGAAGGTTTTAGAAAAGCATCTTTAATTTATAATAGCTTATTTGGGGGTGAATTATGCAGGAATTAGATAAGATATTAGGTAGTTTAAAACTTTCGGAGTTAAAAGAATTATCTTTATATTTAAAGAGTAATAAGAAGAAAAAGGTTAATTCGGAAATAGAGAAAATTATAAGAAGGAAAAGTCGAGCTAGAAGACTTAATATTAATTATCGGTTTAAGTTAGATATGATTAGTACTTTTTCTTTAGAGGATAGAATGGTATTAAAGAAGAATAAAATTAGGAATATGCAAGATTTAATTGATGCGGATATTTCTTCTTTGGAGGGAATTGATGCTGCTACGAAGGAGTCGTTAGAATGGGCTCAAAGCTTTTATGATTTAAGTAAAGTAAGGATGAAGAAAGATGCTAGGACAAAGAATTATAGTTCATAGTTTGATAAATTATAATGGGAAGTATTTAGTTACTAAGAGGTCTTTAGAAGAGGAGGCTGTTCCTGGATACTGGGATATACCAGGTGGTTTGGTAGAAGATGGTGAATTACCTAGGGATGCGCTTATTAGGGAATGTTTGGAAGAGGTTAATTTAGATGTTTCTATTGAAAAAATTATTTATGAGACGAGTAATCTTGATAAGAAGAAAGATATGGTGTTCACAACTCTTATATATGCTTGTAGCGTTTCTGATATTAGTAATTTGAAGTTGGATTTAGAAGAGCATTCTCAATATAAGTTTATTTCTTCTTTAGAGGAGTTAGAAAATGAAAAGGTTGTTCCTTTTTTAGAGGATATTTTTAAGAAGCAAGAATAAAAAATATTTGACAGCGTAGAATTATAGTAGTAGAATTAAAGTGAAATCAATGAGGAAGACGTAGTAAAAGTGGATAAGCTTTTCTAGAGATTTAGGGTATGGTGGAACCTAATAAAAGCTTTACTTTGAAGAACACTTCTGAGTACTTAAAGAATTTTAGTAGACTAA
>CANRQG010000007.1 GCA_947632735.1 uncultured Bacilli bacterium
GTCTCATTATCATAACTAACTTCTTTACTATCTATAATTGTACTAACAGCGAATACTGATATTGTTCCAACTAAAAGGATACTAGTTATAAAGCCCATTATATATATATATATATAAATGCTTGTTTTTCTGTCTCATATAAAGCACCACTTTTCTTATTATTTTTTAGTTATTAATTAATACTATTATGATACTATAATTATAGTACTTGTTGCTACTAAGGTACTACTGGCTACATAGCCATTACTTGATTAGATGTTGTATTTTGTTAGAAAAAGTGCCTAGTTATTGTTGACATTAATCTTATTTTATTTTATAATTTAAAATGCAAATCTCTTGAAACAGCGAATTTAGAGTATTTTAATGTGTTTTTCAAATTAGATTTAGTAACTATTGCTGTTTAAGCGAAAAACTAAGAAAAACTCCCTAAAGTGCGACTAAATTATAGTTTTAGTGAATTGTAATATATAGAAAGGAGCCTATTTTATGTCAAGATATACTGGTTCTAGTTATAAAAGAGCTCGTCGTGTTGGTTTTTCTATCAGTGAAACTGGTAAAGAATTAGCTCGTCGTCCTTATGGACCTGGTCAACACGGTAATGCTCGTAAGGGTAAGTTATCTGATTATGGTACTCAATTAAAAGAAAAACAAAAGGTACGTTTTATGTATGGCGTTAATGAAAGACAATTTAGAAAAACTTTCGATGAAGCTGCTAAAATGAAAGGTATCCAAGGTACAAACTTTTTAAGATTATTAGAGTCTCGTTTAGATAATCTAGTTTATCGTATAGGTTTTTCAACTACTCGTCGTGGAGCTAGACAACTTGTTAACCACGGACATATAACTGTTAATGGTAAGAAAGTTGATATTCCATCATATAGAGTTAGAGTTGGCGATGTTATTTCTTTAAAAGATGATGACAAAAACTTAAAGATAGTTCTAGAGTCTTTAGCTAAGACAACTAAAAGAGTTGAATTTATAAGCTATGACGAAGGAAAAATGGCTGGAACTTACGTGAGATTACCTGAAAGAGGAGAACTTAATGCTGATATTAATGAGGCATTGATAGTTGAATTCTATAATAAGTAAAAGAGCTTAATGAAAAAGCTCTTTTTCGTTTACTTCAAATTCTTCGTAGTAGCAGTTACCTATTTTTAAATCATATAAGTTACCTTTTATTTCTTTTTTTAATAATATTTTTCTTAATACTCTTAAGAGTGCAGCGTGAGTTACTATTAAAATGTTTCCCTTAGGATGTTTTTTGATAATGTATTTTAGAAAATCTTCACATCGTTTATATATAGAGCTTACACTTTCGACGTCTTTTTCGGTTGAGTCTTTTTCAACATCCCAATATTTTATAGGGTCATATTCTTCCCAGTTACTACCTTCTAAAGCACCCATATTTCTTTCTAGAAGTCTATCATCTCTAATGGTATAAGTTTTATCACCAATTAATATCATAGCTGTTTCTACTGTTCTTATTAGTGGTGACATATAACAGACATCAAAGTGTTTTTTACTTAGTTTTTTCTTTAACTCATAACACTCTTTTCGGCCTTCATCATTTAAGGGGTTATTACTTCTTCCCTGAATAATTCCCTTAGCATTCATTTCTGTTTTTCCGTGTCTAACTAGCGCTATTTTCATTGATTAATCCCCAATTCTTTTAAAGCATTACTATATAATGTAAATTTGGTTAAGTAGGTATCTTCATATAAAGAATAACCTGTTACTAAATAGTTTTTATCTTCTAAAATTATATCAGTAAAGTAATCATCACTTTCAGTATCATAAATAACATCTTCTATTAGCTCTAAGTCTTTATTATATTTAGTTATTATACCGTTATGGTTACTATTTTTTTCATTATAAGAAATACCTAATATTACTAAATCATTATTAGTATCAAGAATAATTTTATTAAAGCGATTAGTAGTTTTTAAGTTGTATTCTTTTGCTTTCTTTAGATTAGTATCTAAATCGTATTTAACTAATAAGCCTTTATTATTTTTAGCTCCTACTAAAAACAAATTATTTTCACTTACTATTAGACTAGTAAAGCCTAAGCTGTCAATATTTTCATAGGTTTCTTCTTTTAGGATATTTCCAGTTATATCAAAGGTAATAAGGGTTCCTAGGTTTTCATTGTTTTTACCAACTACAAAGATTTTATCTTCAACTACTATAAAGTCATTAAATCTAGCTAAGCTATTATTACCATATCTTTGTTTCCAAAGTATTTTGCCGTTTTTATCATATTTAATAAGATAGGCTCCTCCTATTAAAGATTTATTTTCTTTTTCGAATAGGCTTTCTCCAACAACAATATAGCCATCAGATACTTCTTTTATTTTATTAAAAGTAGTTTTTGGAGCATCAGTAAAGTCTTTTTCCCATATTATATTACCTTTAGTGTCGTATTTTACGATTAAGCCTTTAGTATAATCTTTTGTGTAGTCTTTTTCATTTTTAGTGTAGTTACCAACAGCTATAAAACTGTCACTAGTAGCGCATACACTATTAAAGGTACTAGATAGGCCTTTATTATAAAGTTTTTCAAAGACTTTTTCTTTTTTCTTATCATATTTAGTTATTTTAGCTTTTTCATATAATTTTTCATTATCATTATTTCCACCAATACTAATATAACCATCAGTAATTTTAACAATATTATTAATAGTATCAAAGTAAGTCTTATCTTTTTTTATATAAAATACTTTATATATCATAAAACTAAGCTCCATCACTAAAATAACTAGACAAAAGAGAGTTATAATTCTAGCATATTTTATTTTTTTCTTAGTTAAGTTTTTATTTTTATTACTCATATATACTCCTTGTATTTTAATTTTATCAAAAAAAGAAAGCTTTTTAAAGGGAAAAAGGCTTTCTTTTATATTAAATTCTTGTACCTAGATAATATTTCTTTTTACCACGTCTAATAACAATATATTTTTCTTCAATAAGTTTATCTTTAGAAACAGTAAAATCTAAATCGGTTATTTTGTTTCCATTTAAGCTTATTGAACCATTAGTAATAAATTCTCGAGCTTCTCTTTTGCTAGAACAAACGCCTACTTGGACTAGTAAATCAACAAGTTTTAAATCTTCTGTTACTTTAAATTCATCTATTCCACGAAAGGCATCTTGGATTTCTTTAGCAGTAAAGTTTTTGATATCGCCACTAAATAGACTTTCACTTATTTTAACAGCTTCTAGATAACTTTCTTTACCGTGCAAATCAGTAATTATTTCTCTAGCTAAGGCTTTATGAGCTTCTCTTAAATGAGGATTTTCTTTATTTTTCTTTTCTAGATCTAGAATTTCGTCAACTGATAAAAAGGTAAATATTTTTAAGTAATCAATTACCATATCGTCATCAACATTAATTAGATACTGATACAATTGGTAACTAGAGGTTCTTTTTTCGTCAAGCCATAAAGCGTTTCCCTCACTTTTACCAAATTTATTGCCAAACTTATCTAAAACTAGTGGCATAGTAAAGGCGTAGGCATCTTTACCTAGTTTTTTCTTAATTAATTCTAGTCCAGTTGTAATATTACCCCACTGGTCAGAGCCTTCTACTTGCATTATACAGTTTTTATTTTGATATAACCATAAAAAGTCATAGCCCTGTATTAAGGTATAGGCAAATTCTGCAAAGGTAATACCGGTTTCTAATCTTCTTCTAATAATATCTTTATCAAGCATATAACTAACATTTATATACTTGCCCACATCTCTTAGAACATCAGTAAATTCATAGCCTTTAAACCAATCATAATTATTGACAACTAAGGCCTTACCATCAAAAATTTTTTCAACTTGCTTTTTGATACCTTCTAGATTTTTATTTAATTCTTCTTTAGAAATAATTTCTCTTTCCGCAGTTGGTCTAGGGTCACCAATTAAGCCTGTTGCACCGCCACATAAAAGAATTGGATGATGACCGTGCTTAGCTAAGCGTTTTGCGGTTACTAACGATGAATAATGACCTAAATGCAAGCTGTCAGCTGTTGGGTCTGTGCCCCAGTAAAAGGTTATCTTTTCATTATTTAATTTATCAGCTATATCTTCTCCCGCAACATCTTTAATTAAGCCACGCCATTTTAATTCTTCAAAAAAAGTCATTTTAATTCCTCCTAAAAAAACGAATTTCCATCCTTAAGGACGAAAATTCGCGGTACCACCTTAATTCATAAGTAATAACTTATGCTCTTTACTGCATTAACGCTGCAAAACGTTTTTTCTCATAATAATGTATTTCAAAAATATTTCTTTCTTAGTTTTCACCAACCACTAAGTCTCTTTTAGAAGAAGTATTTTCTACTGAGTTATTAGTCAAAGAAAAACTTATGGTCTTATTTTACCATAAAGAAAGTAAATTAAGCAAGTAATATATACAAAGTTTTACTTTTTTCCTTTAGTGTCTTTACCTTCTAGTTTTTTCAAAACTTCTTTAGTTACTTCAATAGACTTTTGTCTAACTTCTTCAGCAGCATCTCTTAGAATTGGAGTTCCTTTTTCAATAGCTAAATCAACTAAGTCTTGAGCTTTATCTTTTATTAAAGCAGCTTTTTCTTTAGCTATTTCCATAACTTTTTCTTTATCTAAGTCATTTAGTTCCTTTTTTATTTCAGCTACTTTCTTATCAAATTCATCTTTTACTTCTTCAATATCAATTTTTTTAATTTGACAAACTAACTCATCAAGTCTAATTTTAAGTTCCTTTCTTGTTTCACTACCTTTTTTAGGAGCGAATAAAACACCTAAACCTGCTCCTACAGCACATCCAGCTACAAATTTTCCTATACCTGATTTTTCTTTACTCATAATAATCTTCATCACCTTTCTTATTTTTTCTATTAAATACTTTATGAGCCGCTTTGCTAACGGCTGTTACTAAGGTGTCACTTAGCATAGCAATTTTGTCAGTTGCTTTATCTATTAAAGAAAAAGCACCATTTAAAGTATTAACTTTTTGTTCAATGTTATCGACTAAGCGGTCTACTTTATTTAACATTTGAATTAATTTAAGTCCTAATACTATTAAAACAATTAGTAAAATTATTCCAAACATATAAAGTAACATTGGTAAAAATACATCTAGTGTTTCCATTGGTTCCTCCTTTTATTTTATTCATTTTCTTGATACATAGAATCAATTAAGTCAAATAAATTATCACTTGTATCTAGTAGAGCATCAGCTTTATCTTGAGTATTATCTTCCTTTACTGGTTCTACAGTTTCAACTTTACTAACAGTTACAACTTTTTTTTCTTTTTTTATTACAGGCTTTTCTTCTGCTGTTTCTTGTTCTTCAGTTTTTTCAATAGTTATTTCACTTGTTTTTTCGATTACTGGCTCACTAGCCAAGTCTTCTTCATTAGTTTGTACATCTTCAGTATCTTCTATACGAGTTCTTCTCTTTTTTGGTGTTTCTTTAGTGGCGTCAACATAGTCGACATTATATTCTAAGCCTAAATCTTGAAAATATTCAACAGCGTCGCCAACTGTTACTTCTTTAACACTAGGCTTACTATCTTCAGTACTTAAATCAACTAATCTTTTGTCATTGTCTTTTTCAACTTTAAAGGATAAGTCTTCTTCTATATTAGGGTCTTCATAACTCATATCTTCGTTTGAAAGACCATAAGCTTTATTACGTACTTCATCGATATTTACTCTTTTTCTGGAATAAGAACTAGCTACGTGAACATCTTTTTTAGAAATAACATCTTCTTTACGATAATTTTTATCTAAAATTCCATATATAGGTGAGATAATTGGTGATGGTCTAAAGTAGCCTCTTTCTTCTTTTTTCTCATAAGCTCCATAGTCACGTAATTTTACTTCTGGTTCGCTTACCCCATAAAGATGTTTACTAGTAGTATTTTCCTCTTTAGGATGATTATCCTGATATTCTTCTTCTAATAAATCTTCTTCTTTAGAAGTATCTTCAAAATTATTACTTCTTCTACCTATAACTTGCACAATTTCTGGCTCTTCATACTCTTCTTTTACAGGTTTATCAATTTTAAAATCGTCATCATCTAACATTTTAAATTCTTCTTTACGATGATTTTTAAAATCTTTTTCTTCGAAGTCGTCATCAGCAAAGATATTTTCTTCTTTAACCTCATCTTTAGGACGGATTTCAAAGTCTTCGTCTATAAGTTCTTCTTCGTGCAACTCTTCTATTTTTTCATTTTTTCGACCTGGTAAAATAACTTTTTTAGCAACTGGTTTTTCTTTATTTACTGTTTCTTCTTTCTTAGGTTTATCCTTTTTAACCTTTTTAGGTTTTTCTTCAACCTCGACATACTCTTCTTCAAAAAGAGCATTTTTTATTTTATTTAATAAACCCATAAGTTCACCTCTTCACTTATTCTAACTGAATTTTTTCATCTTCTAGGTCTTTGTTATAGCCTGGATTATATTTTTCAACTACATCTAGGAAGTCATCTTCTACTTTTGTATCAAACAAACTATAATTTTCTTCTTGATAACTTAAGATATTGTCACCAATTAGACTTTCTAGTATTTTATCATTATATTTAATACTTCTTAAGATATAACAGATATTATTGATAGAATCAGTTAAGTCCCTTTTTTGGACAAAAGCTTCTATTTTAGCATAGTTAAATACAAATTGAATAAAATATTTATCTTGATACTCATTTATTTGGATATAACCATTCTTTTTATTATAGTTAAGTAATTTAGAATAATGTGCTTTGTCATCTTCTTCATAAGTATTTTTTACTTTATGATAATAACTAATCACATCAACATATAAGTAATATTTATTTTCTTTTCTATCGGTTAATAAAGCATTATATTCTTCTTTATTTACAAATTTAAGTCCTTTAGGAACATAATATTTGTAGCCATCAAAATAAACATTGTGTAAATTGACTTTTTCTGATAGAAGTGTTTTTATATTTTTTCCTATATCAGAATTATCTAATTTCTTTATACTACAGCCTGTTGTTGCAACAAGGATTATAGAGAGTAAAACAATTAATTTTTTCATATTTCACCTACTCTTATTACATTATATCAAATTTTTTATAAATGTAAAAATATTTTTTACGTTTAACTGTCTAGTTCAGCTATTAAAGCATAAATAGGCAGACCATTACTAGAAAATTTATCTTCATATTCTGTCGTGATTAGGTCGTTTTGGTCTTGATGTAAATCAAAAGTTATTTTCTTAAAGGTATAACCGTGTTCACTTAGAGAAAGAAGAGAATAAATATATAGGTCTTTATTATCAGTTCGCATATAAATAACTTTTTTATTATGAAAAATAGTATCATACTTTTCTAAGAATACTTTAGAAGAAAGTCTACGCAAACTATGACGATTTTTAGGCCAAGGGTCAGAAAAGTTAAGATAAATTCTATCTATTTCGTTAGAAAAAACTTTATCTATTTCTAAAGCATCTAATCTAATTATAAATAAATTAGGAAGATTAGCTGGTATTTTAGGTAAAGCTTTAGCAATTACACTATCATATTTTTCAATACCAATAAAATTAATTTCAGGATGTTTAAGAGCATTTTCGATAATGAATTTGCCTTTACCCATACCTATTTCGATAAATAATGGATTAGTATTTTTAAAAAGTTTGTGCCAATTACCTTTATATAGATAAGGATTAACTATAAAGTATGAAGAAGTATTTAAAATTTGTTCTTTATTTTTTACGTTTCTAAGTCGCATTTAAATCACCTACTTATATTTTAGCACAGTAATAGTATTTTTACATATAATAATAAGAAGGGAATGAAGAATATGTTTCCATATATGAATGGTATGATGCCAGTTGGTAATATGTCTATTTCAAAGGAAGTAACTGATGAGATAAGAAAATTAAAAGAAGAGATAGATTTATTAAAGGAGAGAGTTAAACATTTAGAAAATGCTAAAAAAAATACTTTTCTACAAAAAGATGATGGTTTTTATATGATGTAGATTTATAAATGCAAAAACCAAGTTTTCTTGGTTTATTTTCTGTCTTTGGGATAAGGATTTTTCAAGTCACTTATTCCTACTATATAATTCATATCTACATTGTAGTATTTAGCTAATTTTTTAATCATATCTATGGGCATTAAACGGTAGCCTTTTTCATATAAGCTGTATTGTTGCTGGGTAATGTTTAATAATTTGGCTACTTCTTTTTGTCTTAAATCATTATCTTCTCTTAAATTTCTAATTCTATCAGTAAACTCTTCTTTAGATTTCATAATTCCTCCTTTATTAAATTTTACCTACGTTTAAATAAATGTGTTGACTTTACATTCCTTTAAATGTTATAATCACTTATATACATTTATATGAGTGTATTTTTGGAGGAATAATGAAAGTAAAGGGTTTTCTATTAATATTAATTGGTATTACTCTATCAGCTGTAACTTCTTATGTAGTAGCTGAGAGTACGATAAATAGTAAAGATGTTTATTATGAGGATAATTCTGGTTTAGGCTTTAATAATGTGCAAGATGCGATAGATAGTACTTGTACAAATTTTAGTGATAAGCTTGATAATTTTCAAAAGCAATTTAAAGTAGATATTTTAAATGAAATGTATCCTGTTGGAAGTATTTATTTTTCAACCACTCTATCAACAGTAGCTCAAGTAAAAGAAGCTTTAGGTGGAGAATGGGAAGTTTATGCCAAAGGACAAACTTTGGTTGGAATTGATACAAGTCAAACAGAGTTTAGTAGCATTGGAAAAACAGGAGGAGAAAAGTCTCATACACTAACAATTGATGAAATGCCTAGTCATACGCATATTCAAAATGCTCATACTCATATATTACCCTATACTTCAAACGTTGGAAAAGGTTTTACGGGCTTTGGTTTTGAAAGTGGTGGCTCAAATATTACTAATGGTAACGGTATAGCTTTATCAAGTACTACTGCTACCAACCAAAATACAGGTGGTAGTAAGGAACATAATAATCTTCAACCATACATAACTGTTTATATATATCGAAGGATAAAGTAAACGCTTCAAGTTTTTAAAGGATTTTGCTATTAGTGTTCAGCCACGAAAAAAATTAAAGGTATAAGAAAATTGAATAGTCATATAAATAATAAGTTTTTATCTAACAAATCTTTATGGTTTGTTTTTTATTATATTTAATGACTTTTTAGAAGAATTTTGGTACACTAATAATGGAAGGTGAAATGTTTAATGCTAAAGCTTACTAATATTAATAAAGAAGAATTTGATGAATTCGTAAAAAACCATTCTAAGTCTCATTTCTTACAATCTTTATCTTGGGGAGAATTTGCTAAAGTAAAGAAAAATCTAACGCCTTTTTATTTAGGACTTGTAAATGAAGAAAATAAAATAGTTGCGGCAACTCTTCTTTTGCAAAAGAGGCTTCCATTAAATTACTGCTACCTATATGCTCCTAGAGGTTTTGTAATTGATTATAATAAAAAAGAAATTCTTAGAGCTATGACTAATAAGATAGTTGATTTTGCTAAGAAGAAAAAGGCTATTTTTGTAAAGATAGACCCAGATATTATTATTAAAAAATACAATTATAACAATGAAGAAGTTCCTCTTGATAATAATTATGAGGAAATATTTAATACTTTAAAGGAGCTTGGTTATAAGCATCAGGGCTTTACGAAAAATTTTGAGACAATGCAACCTAGATATACTTTTAGAATAGATTTAACACAAGATTTAGATACTATTATGGAACATTTTTCTAAAACGACTAAGCAACGTATTCAAAAAGCTATTAAGTTAGATACAGAGGTTTCAATTGGTAATAAGGAGAATCTTGAACAATTTTATCATTTAATGATGCTTACAGAAAATAGAAAAGATTTTATTTCTTATGGTAAGGATTATTATGAGACTTTATATGAAATATTTAATGGTAATAAAAATAGTAAAGCGACTCTTTTTCTAGGTAAAATTAATTTTAGTAAAACTATTAAGGCTTTAGAGAAGAATTTGAAAAGTATTAATGACCAGATTTCTATTTTACCAATTGATAATCTAAGTAAGAGTGCTAAAGCTAAATTAACGGAATTAACTAAGCAAAAGGAAAATATTAATAAGGAGATTTTTAAGTATAAGGAATGTAAAAAAGATTTAGGTAATGAGTTAGTTTTATCAGCGCATATGATTATTGAGTATGGTGATAAGGCTTGGGTTTTATATGCGGGTAATCATAATATTTTGACGGAAACTTATGTTAATTATAATACTTATTTTGAGCATATTAAGTACTGTAAGGAAAAGGGTATCAAGATATATGACCAGTTTGGTACTATTGGTGACTTAAGTGAAGATAATCCTCGTTTTGGTTTGCATCAATTCAAGAAGAAGTTTGGAGGAGATTATGTTGAATTTATGGGCGAATGGGATTATGTAACGAATAAGTTTATGTATTTTGTCTTTACTAAGTTAGTACCTTTTTATAGGAACGCTATTAAGAGAAAAAGCAAAAAGGAGCTAGAAAATGAAGTTAGAGATAATAAGTGAAGAAGAGTTTAAGGAATATGCGGATAAGAGTGAGCAAATTACTTTTCACCAAACGGTACAATGGGCTAATTTAAAGAAGGTTAATAATTGGCATAGTTACTATATTGGTCTTAGGGATGGTAAAAAGATTATGGCGGCTAGTTTAATTTTGAGTAAGGAACTGCCTTTGATAAAGAAAAAGATGTTTTATGCTCCAAGAGGCTTTTTAATTGATTATCATAATAAGAGGCTTTTAGAGGAATTTACTAGGCAAGTAAAGGAGTTTGCTAAAGAAAAGAAGGCTATTTTTATTAAGATAGACCCTTATGTTCCATATAAGGAGCATAATAATGATGGACAGTTAGTGGAAAATGGCTTTGACAATAGTGAATGTGTAGAAAATTTAAAGAGCTTGGGCTATAAGCATTTTGGTTTTAATTTAATGCAAGATACTTTGCAACCTCGTTGGATGCATATTATTGAGACTAAGGGAAAGTCTTTAGATGAAGTAATGCAAGGAATGGAATCTAAGACACGTCAGATATTAAGGAAGAATGAAAAGTCTGGTATTACAACAAGAGAAATATCAAGAGATGAGTTAGGCATTTTTAAGGATATTATGCAACATACTTCTGATAGACGAGAGTTTGTCGATAGACCTTTATCTTATTATGAAGCGATGTGGGACAATTTACACGATAGTGGAATTTTAAAGATATTTATTTCGGAAATTGATTTTGATATATACAAGGAGAATACCAAAAAGGAATTAGAGGAAGTAAAAAAAGAGTTAGAAAGTCGGACTTATAAAAAAGAAAATAATATTTTAAAGATGAATGATAAGAAATATGCTCAAGCTAATAAACGGGATGAGGAAGAGATAAAGCGGTTGGGGTTGCAGCTGGAAAAGATTCAAGAGTATAAGAAAGAATATGGCTCTAAGAGTGTACTTGGGGGAATTTTATTTTTAGTTTATGGAAATGAGGTTTTATCTCTTCACGGAGGAAGTCTTGCTAACTTGATGCAGTTTCAATCTGCTTATTCAACGCATTTTGAGGGAATAAAGTATGCCGTTTTAAATAATTATGAAAGGTATAATTTTTATGGTATAACGGGAGATTTTCGGAAGGAAAACCCTTTATATGGTCTTTATCTTTTTAAGAAGAGTTTTGGTGGAGTTGTCGTTGAATTAATTGGAGAGTTTGATTTAGTTACTTCACCATTTTGGTATAAGACATATAATTTAGCTTTTAAGGCTTATCATAGTTTAAAGAATTTTATGAAGAAAAAAAAGTAATCACATATGGTTACTTTTTTGTTGATTACGGTTGAGTTTTTTAGATAGTTACTTTTTTCTTTTAATTAGTTTTTCTAATCTATCACCAAAGACATTTTTAACTATTCCCATCTTAAAGGTAAAGACAAGATAGAATACTCCACCTACAATAGCATAAAGGGCAATTACTAATATATTAAGTAATCTACTACTTACGGCAGCTGGGATGAATAGTTTTAAGATAAGAAGAATTACTACCATTAGAACAGTTGTGAATAATATATCTATAGTATTTTTTATAGTTTTTTCATAGTTAATTTTGTATTTTACTTTTAAGACTATTAAGCATATCATTAATGGTATGAAGTAAGCTAGAACACTAGAAGTAATTACTCCATAATAAGCAGGTAAACTCATTTTATAAAATATAGTAATAAGTTTAGTATTTAAAAGGACTTTTACGATAACCCCAGTAAGCAGGCTAATAAAAACTGTTTTATAATCTTTTAGAGTTTGAACAATAGTAATTGCAGCTGTAAATAGTCCAGATATTAAACCAATAAATATGTAATAAGTTAAAACACTAGGTCCATACTTACTAGCTCCATAGAAAATTGTCCAAATAGCTTTAGATAGAAAGCTTATGCCAACGGTCATTGGTAACATCAAGAATAATAAAATACTTATTGTTTGATTAATTTTTAAGTTAACATCTTCTTTGTTATTTTCAACAACGCTTTTAGTAAGATTAGGTATTAAGCTGACAATGACACCTGTTGAAACGGCTAAGATAATCATATTGAATTTATTTCCCCAAGTTGAAAGCATACTCATAACAATTTCAGCATCATTAATTGTAAAGTGTGCTAAGTTAACTAGTCCTTTAACAACAGTAACCATATCTACATAGCTATATAGTGATTTAAAGATATCTATTAAAATAAACGGTATGGCGTAAATCGCAATTTTCTTGAAGATTTCTTTGTTTGTTATTATTGGTTCTTTAACATTACGGGCATCGGTATCAAACTTTTCTTTATTTTTTCTTCTTTTATCAACTAAGTATATGTATGAAGCAAAGGCTCCTAGTGTAGCTCCAAAGACAGCTACACCAACAGCGCTAGTTAGGGATAAGTTGAAGACTTTTAAAGTTACATAGCTTCCAATTACGATTATTAAAACCCTAACTACTTGTTCAACTACTTGAGATACTGATGGAGGGCTCATAAAGCGATGACCTTCGAAATAACCTCGATAAATACTTAATATTGGTACTACTAAGATGGCTGTTGCGATTACTCTAATAACAAAGGTTACATCTTCGATAGTATTACCACCAGTTATATCGCCTAAAATCCATCTAGCCAAAATTGGAGCGAAGAGAACTAGTACAATAAAGCATATAAACCCTAGTAATAAAGCTATTCTTTTACCGATTAAAAAGGCCCGTCTTTTAGCATCCATATATCCTAAGGTTTGGTACTCGGAAATAATACGACTAATCGCTAGAGGTATACCAGCTGAAGATAAGGACATAAAAACTAAGTATATAGAATAGGCATAGCCATATAGGGCACCACCTTTTTCTCCTATAACAGCGTGAAATGGTATTACATATAAAATACCCAGTATTTTGGTAATAACTATACCTAATGTTGCGATAAAAGCTCCTTTAACAAAGCTATTTTTATTCATTGTTTTATCTTGTTTTATCTTTTTTTCTTCTTTTTCTTTTTTCTTTGCTCTTTTAATTCTACTATCTGCCATTAATAACTGCCTCCTATATTTATGATAACATATTTAAGTATTATCTAACAAGTCTTGGAGATAATTATTTTTAAGAAGATAACCAAAGTAGAACTGTTAGGTAAATATATTTATAGTTTTATGAGGTTATTTAGTTTTTTAGGCTTCATTATAGATAATCATTGCTGAAAAGCAGAAAATTTGTTCTTCACTAAAAATGCCTACACTTACTTGATATTTAATATCTATTACTTCACCTTCTAGTTGTTCAATAAAGTCATTAATATCTTGTTCTAAGTCTTTTTCATCTTCATAATCAAATATTTTTACTTTCAAATTTATCACCAATTTAATATTAGAATATTTTTTCCACATAAATTGTTGAATTTTGGTAAAGAAAAAGAGGTTATGTGCCTCTTTTCACCTCAATATAGCCTTCCGCAATTTCTTCAAGAGCTCTCCCTATATTCTTTTTACTCTTATATTCGGATTCAGGCATTTGTAAAAACCCTTCTTTAGAGATTTCTTTACTTCTTCTTGCAGAAATATGAACCAACTCATATTTCGAGTCAACTATATTGAGCAACTTATCAATTGAAGGATAAATCACCTATATCACACTCCCTATTATAAGAATAAATTAACTTTGTAAAATATTCAATATATTTGACATATGTAGACAGATAATTTTACAATAACTTTTCTGTAAAGCATAGAGTTTGCTTGTCGGTAAATGATTTTAGAACGCACACTATTTGAATTTTTCTTTACCTAAGTCTTCTTTCCAATTATAAGTTTCAACTCTTCCTTTTTCTTGATTAGGCAATTTATTGAACATTGCCAACCTCTCTTCAATGGTTTTATGATTTTTTTTAGATTTTGATATTATTATTTTATCTTCTTCTTGGGTTAAGTCAACTTTATCATTTATTTTTAAGTCAAGTTGCTTTAAGATACTACTAGGAATTTTAATTCCATTAGAATTTCCCCATTTTTGAATTTTGGCCATAAAACCATCTCCAATTCATCTACAGTATATACAAATTTTATACAAATATCAATTACATTTACTATAATTATAGACAAATTAAGCAAAGATAAATTTTCTTTTGGTTTGTAAAAAAGCAAAGTAAAAGAACTGCCAAATAATTAAATAGGTAATTATGCAACAGCTCCTTTATTTTCTATCTTCCTTGACAGCAAGAACCACATTGAATGTTACTTACTGTATTTTCTTCTGAACAAGTGTATTCTGGTCTATAAGTGTGTCTATAAACGTGGTGATTAATTATTCTAGTATGAATTGGACAAACGTGTGGAACTTCGTGAATAAAAGTTCTATGGATACATCTTTCTTGAACACCTTCATTAATTGGCGCAGCCATTTCACTATTATAATTCATATTTACATCAACATTCATATCATTATCAATAACATTGTTATTTCCAATAATAGAAGATTCAAAGTTAGTCATATTTTCTTTAAACATAATATTAAAATACCTCCTCTAATTTATACTATGTATAAATCGGAGATAAGTCACTGATAAAGCCCAAGATATTTTTAAGTTGTTTTGTTATGTTTAGATAAGATAAAACTTAGTATTGATAAAATATTCTTTTATTTAAATTCTTATATAGCACTCATCAATTAGAAACTTTTTTATTTCTATTTCATCATTTGTTTCATAATACTTTATTAATAGTGATTTATATTTATCTATCTTCTCTACTGGAATTACTATTATTCCTTTACCTTTACCTATTAAATAATGATTAGCATATATTACTGATGTTCTTTTATTTCCATCAAGAAACATTTGTTTTTTTACACTATATAAAAGCAAATTAATGGCTTTTTCAATTGCACTTTGGTTTGATTCTAATATCTTGTTTATTTCTTCTTTTACCATAGATTCAATTGGTATATCTGGAGTCCAATTTGTACCACCTATTTTTACTGGTGTTGTCCGTAACTTTCCAGCAGAATAGTAAAATCCTTCTTCTACTAATTTATTAATTGTGCATAGTATATTATAATCAGATTTATTTAATATGACATTCTTATTGAGAATAAATTCCCACGCGTGCTTTAGATTAACCACTTTCATTATGTCTTCAGAAGACATATCATTTACTTTGCCACCTTCAATTATACTTTCTGTATCGGATAATGTTGTTGCGACTCCTTCTAATATTGCTTGTTTATAAATTGTATCGGCCAAATGCTTTCTAGCAAAATCAATGTTTATTGAAACTTCTGAAGGTAATTCTTCTTCTACATAATTTAACTCTTTTAATTTTTTTTCAATTAATCTAATTGATTTTTTTATTTCTTTGGCTTTGATATTATTATTTAAAATAAGATTATATAGTTCATCATTATACTCACCAATATATCTTGTTGCCTGAAGCCCATCTTCTTTAATATGTGTATAGATGTATTTTTTATTATCTTTTTCTCTAACTTCAATAGTTCCGTAGATAAGCTTATTTAATTCAACTTCTTGTGATTTTTTTTGATTTAATAAATCTAAAATTTGAACTTGATTATCCATTCAGATCACCTCTAGGATAATTATATCATATTGTTTTTCTTAGTGTGAAACTTTTTTGCTGTTTTTTATCAAAAAAGTTTCACACTATTTTAAGATATTTAAATATTTTTAATATACTACTAATATATACTGATAATAAAAACTATTAGATTATTTTAGTCGTTGATGGTTCGGCATCATCATAAGAAGCTGGTTTTTCTGCCAAAAAATCTTCATCTTCAACCTTGGTTTGATTAGCTTTTAAAATGTTATCTATTGGAATTTTTAAATCTTTTAACTTTTCAACTAGATTTTCATCACATAAATTACAGTTAGCATCTTTAATAGTATTATAGGCTTTTATCATAGAATCTAAATCATCAAATAAAAGATAGGTATAAGTATCATAATCTTTATTCCAAGAAAAAATTTGAAAGTAAGATTTTTGCTCATTCCTTTGAATTTGATTAATGACCACACCATTATCTAGTAATGTTCCTGTAGATAATGTTTTTAAATTAGAAGCAAAGTGCAATGATTGAAACTCAATATTATTTTTCTCATCAAACCTTACAGCAGTGGCATCATTTATATAACCAGCGGTCACGTCGTTACCATTTTTTTTATAAAACTTTTCTAATTCCATAAATTTTTCTAATTGTTCATCTGTATTGTAGACTTTTTTTGCTTCAATAATATTCATAAACTTCTCCTTTAAAATGGTAGTTTCATATTACCATTTGTTACTTGTTTCATCATTTTCTTCATTTGTTCAAATTGCTGCAATAAACGGTTAACCTCTTGAACACTTCTACCGCTACCAAGAGCAATTCTTGTCTTACGACTAGCTTTTATAATATCAGGGTTTCTTCTTTCTTTAGGTGTCATTGATAAGACAATTGCTTCTATATGAGCCATTTGCTTTGGGTCTATCTTTATATCAGTTAGACCCATTTTTTTAGCACCAGGTAGCATTTTTATTAAATTTTCTAAAGGTCCTAGTTTTTTCATTTGCTTCATAGTAGATAAAAAATCTTCTAAATCAAATTTACCCTGTTGCATTCTTTTAGCAGCTTTTTCGGCCTCTTTTTCGTCTATAGCTTCAGTAGCTTTTTCAACTAACGAAACGATATCACCCATACCAAGTATTCTACCAGCCATTCTTTCTGGTTCAAAGAAGTCAAGTCCATCTAATTTTTCTGATATACCTATAAATTTAATTGGTACATTTGTAAGATGTCTAACTGATAAGGCAACACCACCTCTAGTGTCACCATCTAGTTTGGTTAGAATGACACCTGTTAAAGGTAATTTTTCGTTAAAACCGTTAATAACATTAATGGCATCTTGACCCATCATTGAGTCAATAACTAGTAATATTTCTTGTGGTAAGACTTTATCTTTTATGTTAGCAAGTTCTTCCATTAGTTCTTCATCAATATGAAGTCGACCAGCAGTATCTATTAATACATAGTCATATCCATTATTTTTAGCATATGAAATAGCATTATTCGCAATAGATACAGGATCTTTTTTTCCTTCTTCGTAGACTTCCATATTAAGTTCTTTTCCTAGTTGTTTTAATTGGTCAATTGCGGCTGGTCTATAAACATCACAAGCCACTAAAAGAGGTTTTTTACTATGCTTTTTTCTTAAAAAATTAGCTAGTTTTGCTATAGTGGTTGTTTTACCAGAACCCTGAAGACCAACTAACATTAAAACAGCTGGTTTACCATTTAAATTTAATTCGGCGCTTTCTTTACCTAATAGCTCTGTAAGTTCATCTTTGACAATTTTAACAAATAAATCGCCAGGATTAATAGTACTTGCCACCTCGGTACCTAAAGCCTTTTCTTTAACTTTATTAGTAAATTCTTTAACTACTTGATAGTTAACATCAGCTTCTAGCAAAGCTAATCTTATTTCTCGCATCATTTCTTGGATATTATCTTCAGTTATTTTTCCATAACCTTTTATTTTATGGAGAACATTTTGAAGTCTATCGCCTAAACTTTCAAACATTTATATCACCATAAACATTTTATCAAATTACTAAAAAAAAGTCTACAATGAGACTTTTTAAAAATTTATATTATGAAAAATCAGGTCCTAAATCATCATCAGTATCATCGAGTGTTAAATCAACAGAACTATTATTGACAGGTTCAGCTACAGGTGTTGTAGTAGTTATTTCAGGAACTGATACAATAGTAGGAGCTGGGGCAATAGTAGGTTGTTCTACTACATTGTTGGGCTCTTCAACGACACCGTTTACTTCAATACTTATAGCAGGCTCTTTATTAGGAATATTTTCATCAGGTGCTACCTCCGCACTACTAATTGGAACAAGTGATGGCTCTTCTTTAGGAACTTGCTTTGTTTCTACAGGGTCTTCAGCAGGAGAAGGTGCTACCGGACTCGTTATAGTACTTGGTGATGCACCATCAACAGGAACAACAGCATTTACGCTTTGTACGTAACCTTCACCATTCCAAATATTAACAACATCACAGTTACTACTTAGTGGAGATGGATTAGGCATTTCCATTTTAACAATTAATGGTATTCTAAAAGCCATTCCAAAACCTAAGCAAGTACCTGATTGTAATGTTTTTTGTTTTTCAACTATTTCATCACTTATATTAGGTACCATTTTTCTTATATATTCAACATCTACAGGGTGATTCATTTTAAAGATTAGGAAGTTTGAACATTGAGAAATAACGGTATCAGATAATTCAACTGGTCTTTGAGAGATAAGTCCTAGAATAACACCATACTTACGACCTTCTTTGGCAATTCTTTCAAAGATATTATAACCAATTAAAAATCTATCAGTATCATTTTGAATATATCTATGTGCTTCTTCAACAATTATATGGAAAGGAATGCTAGCTCTATTTTTTAAAGCTTTAGCAAATTCAAAGACTAATCGTGAATAAATTTTAGTAATAACTTTAGCAAAATCATCATCAATATCATCCAAGTTAAAATTGACAATTTGATACTTATCGCCATTATTTATTAAAAGTGAAGACAAGTAACTTTCTAAGGATATATATTTATCAACATTAAAGAATTTAGCATTATCACCAACTATTAAGGAATGAAGTCTAACTCTAATAGTGACAGCATCGCCATAGGTATTAGCGTTTCTAAGCCAGCCTTCACTGATTAGTGTAAAGTTTAAAGCTTTTTCTAGAGTATCTAGATTATAATAAACACCACCGTGAGGTTCATAGTTATCAAATTCTTCTTTTATAAATGAAGTAACATATTCTGTTAATAAAACACTTTCAGAAAAGTTTCCGGAATTATCAATTAGAAAACATTCTCTAAATTTTCTTTCATAACCTATTCCCTGAACAACAGCTTCTAAGTTAAATTCTGGTGTAGAACAACTGGCAAGAATAGAAAAGACTTCATTTCTTTTATTAGGCGCTGTTTCATTAGTATAAAGAATAGTCATTATAGCTTTAGCAATTAAATGGTTTTTATAAGCATTAGCGTCCATATCTTCTTGAGAAAAAACTAAGGCTAATTTTAACATTCTTTCAATGATAGGTAATTGGGAATGGTTTGTTACTTGTAAAAGTAAGGCTAGATCGGTAGCATTTAATAGATAAATTGGTAGACGAAGTTTTTCACCAATACCGTCTACTTCATTAGTAGAAATAAAACGATAATGATAATTAGGATTAAGTTCATTTAAATTTCTAAAGGCATTATAATATTCACCTGATGAGTCAAACAACAAGATATTTGCTTTATAAGGGTTAAGTCTAGTATCACTAAACATATTTTGGAATAATCTTGAAATACCACAACTTTTACCACTACCTGAATTACCAAATATAGCAAAGTGATTACTAAAGAAGTTATTGACATCTAGGTATACAGGAAAATCATTATAAAAGGGACTAACACCTAGTTTCATAAAGCCGTTAGTATCTGTTCCTGTTATCATTGGTATTTCTTCTTGAGTTATTACTCTTATTTTGGCATCTAAAGAGGGTTTTCTAATTGTACCACCAATTAATCTACCATTTACTATTTCTCCTAAAAATCTTGCTTTAACAATGTCTTTATCTAAGTCATCAACTTCACCTAGAACTTTTTTAACATCATCTTCAAAAACTAAGTGCATATTCATTAAATTCATTGTAACTTCAGCATTTTCTTTTAATTTGATGTTAGCTGAATGGTCACTAATATATATTATCTTGTCAAACATAATTATCCCCTCTTATCCTATTATAAATAAAATTATACATTGTTTCTTTTTTCTTTACAAGAGCAATTTTATTTTAATGATTTAATAAAATTCATAAGTTCATTTTCTTTAGTTACTTCAAAGTTAAAGGCAAAACCAGTATCGCCATATCTAATAACCATATCTCTTAGACCACAGTTTAAACTAAATACTTCTTCTGTTTTAACATTATTTTCAACTTTGCCTATGAAAAAGTGAGCTTCTGGACAATAATAAGTAATTAAGACATCTTTTTCATAAGTTTTAGCTTTTTTTAGTTGAGATAATACTTTTTGAAGTGAATCGTTAGAAAGAGCTGTAAAGTTTGAAGTTGATTCTGTTTCTGAAGTACTAGTACAAGTTTCAATATAAGGTAGATAGCCATTTGCTAAGAAGTCATTCATTATCTTTTCTAAATCAGTAAATTTATACTCTTTTATTTTATAACGACCAAACTCTTCATCATTTATTGGCTTACCTTTTTTCTCTTCAGTTTGGGTTTGGTCATCTTGGACATTTTCTTCATCATCTTCTTCATTAAAGAAATAAAGTGCTCCAAAAAAAGTTAAACCAATTCCTAAGACTATAATTAAAGCAATTAATAATTTTTTATTCATATTTCCTCCTTTTATTCTTCGAACAATTTTTCTAATTCTTTAATAGTTTCTTTATCTTTTATAGTAGCCATAATTTTTAGAAGTTTTTGCTTTTTCTCAAGTAGTTTTAATTTTTCTTCATACTCTTTTAGTTTTTCAACTGTGATATGTAGCTGTTTAAAAACAGCATTTCGACTAACTTGATAACTATCAGACATTTCACTATAACTTAAGTTATTAAAGTAATAATCTTCAAAGTATTTCCTTTGTTTTTCTGTTAATAACTTACTATAAAGGTCATATAATTCATTGTAATAAAATAACTCTTCCATTTCAACCACCAATAACAATTAATAACTCCATAACTACTAGTAGTACGCCAAAGACTAAGTAGAATATAGATTTCTTAGTATTATTATAATACTTTTGTGTATTATAGGACATAACTATCAAACCTGTTGCTAAAAAGAATTGTAATAAGTAAAAATATTTTTTATCTATAAATATGAAAAGAACTAACCCAACCGCAACTATCAATAATAATAAAAATTGCAAATACAAACTAAAATTCTTTTTCATAAATACTACATCATATCCTTAAATAAGCCATAAATGTATTTTTCAATATCAAAGACGGTTAAGTCTTCTTTAGCTTCGCCTAGACCAATATATTTAACTGGTAGGCCTACTTCTTCTTTAATAGCTAGGACAATACCACCTTTAGCAGTACCATCTAATTTTGTTAGGACAATTCCGGTAATTGTCGCTATGTCTTTAAAAGCTTTAGCTTGACTTATTCCATTTTGACCTGTAGTAGCATCTAATACTAGTAATGTTTCGTTAGGTCCTTTTTGAAGGAAGTTTTCAATAACTTTGTTAATTTTTTCTAGTTCTTTCATTAGATTAACTTTATTTTGTAATCTTCCAGCTGTATCAATAAGAACAATATCAAAATTTTCTTTTGTAGCTTTTGTTAAGCCATCGTATACAACACTAGCAGGGTCTGCTCCTTCTTCTTTGCCATAAAAACCTACATCAATTTTTTCAGACCATTCTTTTAGTTGCTGATAAGCACCGGCTCTAAAAGTATCAGCTCCTACTAGTAATACTTTCTTACCCTCATTTTTTAATTTATAGGCAAGCTTAGCTATAGTAGTTGTTTTACCAACACCATTTACCCCTACAAATAGAATAACTGTTGGACCTGTTTCACTATAATTAATTTTACTACTTAATATTTCATCATTAACATAGATAATGAAAAGCTCATCAACAATTATTTCTCTTAAAAGATTAGGGTCCGTTATATCTTCTTTTTTTACTCTAGACTTTAGTCTATCAATAAAATTCATTACTGTATTTACGCCAATATCGGCCATAATAAGAATCTCTTCTAGTTCATCAAAAAACTCTTCATTGACTTTGCTATAACGATTAGTTAAATTAACCAATTTAGAAACAAAGCCCTCTCTTGATTTAGTAAGACCTTTTTCATAGCGTTTAATTTCTTTTTTATTTAAAAATTCTTCTTGTTTTATGGCCTTATCAGGTGAAGATTTTTTTTCTAAAGGTGGAGTCTTTTCTTTTGGACTTTCTATATCAGTGTCTTTTTCTACTATTTCTACTTTAGTTTTTTCTTCTTGTTTAAACATTTCTTTAATTTTGCTAAATAGTCCCATATAATCACCTATCTAAAGTATAACATAAAAAAAACTATTCTTCTAGTAAATATGCAAATAGTTTATTTTTTTAAATCAGCAAAGTTAATTACTTTGGTTTTTATTTTTTCTTTGTTTAGTTTTTTATTTAAGGTATCTTTAGCTTCTTGTCTAACACTTTCGTAAATTCTATCACAATCCATTATGGATAAGATAACATCTTCTTTTGTTACTGTTTTATGTTCATTATAAGCGGCATATGCAAAAGCTTTTTCTAATATTAAAATAACTAAATCAGGGTTAGAGGTTTTATCAGAATAGATTCTTTTTGCTTGTTCAGTAGTACTTTCTATTAGTTTTAGAATAAAAGCTTTTTCGTTATCAGGAAAGAATTTAATGTTATATGTTCTTTCAAATTTATTTACTACTTCATTCATTATTTTAGTTAGTAAATCAGCAGTTGGTTCTTTAACATCTAGACGTTCAAATCGTCTTTTAAAGGCTGAGTCACTAGAAACAATTTTTTCATATTCAAAAGGTGTAGTAGCACCTATCATTTTTATTTTGCCTCTGTCTAAGTATGGCTTTAATATATTGGCAAAATCTAGAGTTGAAGCTGAGCCGGCGCCTAGACCAAAAACAGTATGTATTTCATCAATAAAAAGGATAGTATCTTTATCTTCTTCTAGTTTATTAAAGAGTTTTTCAACTACGGACTCAAAAGAGCCAACGTATTCACAACCACTTACGAGATTAGAGACATTAATAGATAAAAGTTTTTTGTTTTTTAGATTTTCGGGAACATTTTCTTTTTTGATATCATACGCAAGGCCCTCAACAAGAGCGGTTTTTCCGACACCACCAGGACCAACTAATATTAATGATTTATCTTGAGTAAGTAAAGTTACTTTAATTTTTTGGAGTTCTTTTTCTCTACCAATAGCCGGGTTACTTTCAAAATCTAAATCTGTTAAATAAGTACCATATTCTTTAATAGATTTTACGTCTTTCTTACTTGGAAAGTCAAAGAAGTTTGGGAAGGAGTCTATTCTTCCTTCTAATTTATCGGATTTTTCCTTTACTAAGGGAATAGTATCTATTTTTTCGTCTTCTTTTTTATTAGATTTTTTGACAAACATTTCATAGAAAGCTCTACCATCAGTAAATGGTGAAGTATTATTTAATATGCTAGGTAAAAATAAATTAATAAGGTTTGAAGTAGAAAACTCGCTATCATATAAAAGGACTAATAGGCTTTCTGAAGATAGGTAGCCTACACTATCAACCATTTCTTGGAAAATGTCTCTAATATCATTTTCAGAATTAGACACTTTTTTTAGTTTTAAGATATTTTGTAATAATTGCCCAGTAAAAAGTTGCTCACTATTTTCATCATAAATTAGATTAGTAACTGTATCAATAGTTATATTAAAGTCTAAAAGAGCATTTTTAGCATCATTATCTACTAAAAGCATAGATAAGAAAATACTTAAACTTTTTTTATCGCTATTAGTAAGGTTTGAACTTATTATACCTCTATTTCGTGAAGATAAATCTACTCTTATATTATATTCTTTTAGAACTTCATATAATTTTTCAGCTTCTGTGAAAATAGCAATTACTTCTTTTGAACAATCTTCTTTATCATAAGTCATTTCTAATATCCCCCTAAGAATGTAGATATTGTAACATACTCACTATTTTAAGTCAATTAGTTTGAAGTAGACAAAAAGGAAAAAATGTAGTATACTTTTAAAGTCAGTTCTTTATAAACAAAGGAAAGGAGAATTTATGAATAATAATGAAACCAATGAAACACAAATTGTTGTTTTAGGTGGTTTAGGAGAAGTCGGAAAAAATATGTATTGTGTAATGCATAAAGACGCTATTGTTATTATTGATGCCGGTGTTAGTTTCCCTGAAAGTGAACTTTTAGGTGTTGACTATGTTTTACCTGATTTTACTTTTTTAAAGGAAAACGAAAGTAAAATTAAAGCTTTATTAATTACTCACGGACACGAAGACCATATTGGTAGTATACCTTTTTTATTGCAAAGTATAAATATACCAGCTATATATGCACCTAATCACGCAAAAGAGTTAATTGCGGTAAAATTGCAAGATAAAAACATTAGCTATAACAATTTGTTTGTTTATACCGACAAGACTAAACTAAAATTTAAGGAAATTGAAGTTGAATTTTTTAGAACAACCCATTCTATACCTGATTCACACGGTATAAGTATTACAACACCAGATGGAACCATTGTAACTACAGGTGATTATAAGTTTGATTTAACGCCAATTGGACCTATGGCTGATTTATATAAAATGGCTTGTTTAGGAGAAAAAGGTGTTGACCTTTTAATTGGAGACTCAACCAATGCTTTAAATGAGGGCTTTTCTAGTAGTGAGTCTGTTGTTGACGAAACATTGAGTGAGATGTTTGATAAATGTAAAAATTCGCGTATTATTATCGCTACTTTTGCTTCAAATATTTACCGTGTTAAGCATATCTTTGAAACTTGCTACAAACATAATAGAAAAATTTGTATCTTTGGAAGAAGTATGGAGAATAACATTAATATTTCTTTAAATGGTGGTTATATAGACCATAAGGAATTATTAATTACACCAGAAGAAGCTAATAATTTGAAGCCTAATCAAGTAACTATTCTTTGTACTGGTAGTCAGGGTGAGCCTTTAGCAGCTTTATCAAGAATATCTAATGGTACTCATAAACAGATTAGATTAAGACCTGATGATGTTGTTATATTTTCATCAAGCGCTATTCCAGGAAATGCTTTAAGTATTTCTAAGACAATTAACAAGTTGTATTTACAAGGTGTAAAGGTTTATACAAATAGTTACTTAGCTGATTTACATACATCAGGACACGCTAATGAAGAAGAAGTTAAGTTAATGATAAGGCTTATAAAGCCAAAGTATTTAATGCCATTTCACGGTGACTACCGAATGTTAAAAAAACAGGCTGATATTGGAATAAACTGTGGTATTCCTAAGGAAAATACTTTTATCTTGAAAAATGGTGATACTTTAATTATGAAAAATCATCATATAACAAGAGGACCTAGTTATTCAGGAAATGATATTTATGTTGATGGTAATAGAGTTGGCGAAGTTGGTAGTGCCGTTATTAAAGATAGAAAAATAATGTCTAATGATGGTATCTTAGTAGTAATAATAAATGTTAATATGAAGAAAAGAGAATTATTAATTAAACCTAATATTACTACTAGAGGTTTTATTCTTGTTAACGAAAATGAAGAATTAATACATAAAATAGAAAATAAGGCTGAGTCTATAATAAGAAATTCTTTAATAGACCCAAAGTCTAATTTTGCTAGTTTAAAGGCTGACATTACAGAGGGTTTATATCCATTCATTAATAATTTAACAGGAAGAAAACCAATTATTTTACCAATTATTTTAGATATAAAGAATGAAAAAGAAGTAGCTTTAAATTAATTAGCTACTTTTTGTATGGTGTTATAAACATTATTATTAATGACATCTCTAAGTTCTAAGACACTGCTTTTACAAAATATTGCGACTCTTAGATAAAAATATCTTTCATTTAAATTACTTATTTTAAGCAATTCTAAATAATGTTCCCAATTTAATTTATTAAGTTCAGAAATGTATATAGGAAAGCATTCATAAAATCTTTTCATATAATGAACGTTTTCTCTAGAAAATGTTTTACTCATACCAAAATGATAAGCACATAAGTCAGAATATTTAGAGATAGCATTTTCTAGACTTTTTTGTCTTAATGTAACATTTCTTCCAACTTTCCAAAACAGTAAAAGTCGATTATTAATTATTATCACCTCCTAATATATTATTATCAAAAAAAAGAAGTTTAAATTATTTTTTGTTTATTTATTCTATTCTTTTATACATATAGACGGTTATATAGGGGTCTTGAATATTAAATGAAGTGTCTTTTCCTGTTTCTCCACTTACTAAAGTTTCAGCTGCTGTTGTTAATTCTGGAATAGTAATAGTACCTGTAACGTTATGAGTGTGAGAACCTGATGATTCAATGTAGGCACTACTTTTTGTTTGATTAGACCAAGCTCCACCGTCTTGATTAAAAGCAAAGCCAAATGTAACACTAACATCAGTTCCTACTGAAGAAACTACTAAAGCACGAGTTCCATTATTACCGCCTGTAAATCCGTGTGAATGTAAACCACTTTCTAATGCTGTTAAAGACATTGTTTTTGTAGTGGTCTCTACGGTTTTATGAGTATGACTTATATCGTGTGTATGGCTTGGCAAGTTATCTACTGTTAAAGTAGTTGTTTCGCTACCACCTTCAACTCCAGCTTTGTAGTTCGAGGTTCCGTTATTCCCAACTCCTACTAATGTTCTTCCCTGGCCGTAACTTTCCCACTTTCCGCCTAAGGCTTCTTTTACTTTTTCAGGCGTTTCTAAAGTAGTAGTTATATAAACACTCCCTACTGGATAGATTTTATCTAAAAAATTATCAATTTTTTCCTCGAATTTTGTACAAGTGCCATCTATCGCATCTTGGACATTGTCCGCTAATAAGTTAGAATTATCTTTATAATAAATATTTTTACTATCTTTTTCAAAGCTTTCTGCTATTACATTTGTCATAACGGATATCACTATGCCAAGCATTATACTTATTAAAACTTTTTTATCAAACTTCATCTTTTCTCACCCAACTTTTTCTTGCACAATTCCTATATTTTCTTAATAAAAATAATACCCCCCCCCCGAGCTTGTCTGTCAATACCTTTTTTTTAATTTTCAAAAAAAATTTTCCACTCAAAATTGCCAACTTT
>CANRQG010000008.1 GCA_947632735.1 uncultured Bacilli bacterium
TTCTTTGGGGTAAGGGGGAAGTCTGACCTTTTTTAAGTATTTTTAAAATAAATTTTGTTTTTTTCTTTTCAGACTATCACCTATGACAATAATGTCATATTTTTTTGAAAAAATGTATGCCTTGTATGTCATAAAAAATATTGACATTTAACTTTTTATGATATATATTTTAAATATGACGTACAAGTCATAATGATAGCAGATGGAAAGATAGGTGAAAAAGTGAAAAGGGTTAAAGTTAATACTAAAATTATGTTAATTGGGATGCTTTTAGGACTAATTCTCTCAACTTCTTCTTATGTTTTGGCCGATACTTTAATAAATAGTAAAAATGTTTACTATAAAGATAATTCAGAATTAATGGCTGATAATGTGCAGGATGCGATAGATGGAACTTGCGAAAGGTTTGAAAGCAAAATCGATAATTTTTTGAATAAAATATATCCAGTAGGAAGCATTTATATAAGTACTACTTTGTCAACAGCGGACCAAGTTAAAGAGACTTTAGGCGGTGAATGGCAAGCATATGGAAATGGTCGAACTCTTTTAAGCTCAACTGGAGAAAGTGGTAAAACAGGTGGGTCTACGACCACAACCCTTACTATAGATAATCTGCCGGAACATACTCACGATATAAGTCATACCCATACTACGGAGAAAAAGGATACATCTACGTTATCTTTAATGGCAGAAGAATCTGGTGAACATACTCACCGCTTTACAAGAACAGCTATGACTTGGCCTATAGGTGCCGATGGAACACCTCACGATGGATATTCAACTGGTGGTTGGATTACAAATAGTTCACAACCGTATAACTTAGGTGTAATAGATACTCTTACAAGTGGAAAACATACCCACAAAGTTACAGGTACTGTAACTGTTCCATCACTTTCAACAAATTCTATAAGCACAACTTCAAGTGGACCAGTAGGTAAGGGAACCGCTATTAATGTTCAAAATCCATACATAACCGTTTATATGTATAAAAGAATTAATTAATTGTGATAAAAGTTATGTCAAATTGATATAATTTTTTCTTTTTTCTTGACAACTGTTAATATTCTGTATATGATTAGCATATACAGTTGAGGTGAAGTATGGAAATTATAATTAGTAATTCTAGTGGCATACCTATCTATGAACAAATTATTGAGCAGATAAAAAATAAAATATTGTCTTGCCAATTAAAAGAGGATGAATTATTGCCTTCAATTAGAGCTTTAGCTAGAGATTTGCGTTGTAGTGTGATAACGACAAAAAAGGCATATGAGGAATTGGAAAAAGAGGGGTTTGTTACAATGATTCCTGGTAAGGGAGTATATGTTGCTAAAATAAATAGAGAACTGGCTTTAGAAGAGGAAAAAAGAAAAATTGAGGAATTAATGGAAAAAATTCTTTTTATAGCTAAAAATAATAGTATAGAAAGAAAAGAGCTACAGGATATTTGGAAAATTTTATGTGAGGAGGATAAGTAAGTGGAAAATGTTATTGAAATTAAAAATTTAGAAAAGAAATATGATAAATTTACTTTAAATATTCCTAATTTAGAAGTAACTAAAGGTATGATAACAGGTTTTATAGGTGAGAATGGAGCTGGTAAAACAACTACTATAAAGGTTATATTAAATATTATAAAGAATTATAGTGGAGAAGTTAAAGTATTTGGTAATAGTAATGACTTATCTAAAGAACAGGCTAAAGAAGAGATAGGTGTTGTTTTAGATGAAGCGTTTTTTTCGGAAATACTTACAGCAAAAGACATTAATACTATTATGGGAGATACTTTTAAAAATTGGGATAAAGAATTATTTTATAAATATTTAACTGATTTTAAGTTGCCAGTTGATAAGCAGATAAAAACTTTTTCTAAGGGAATGCTTAAGAAATTAGAGATAATTACGGCTTTAGCCCATCATCCTAGACTATTAATTTTAGATGAGCCAACAACAGGCCTTGACCCGGTTGCGCGTAGAGAAGTATTAGATTTATTTCAAGAGTTTATGCAGGATGAAAATAATAGTATTTTTCTTTCAACTCATATTACTACTGATTTGGAAAAAATAGCTGACTATATAGTTTTTATTGATAATGGTAATATACTTTTTACTAAAGAAATAAATGAAATATTAGATAATTATGCTATTTTTAAATGTAAAAAGGCTGAATTTGAAAAAATTGCTAAAGAAGATATGGTTTGCTACTCGATAGAAAAGTATGATGTTGAAGTATTAGTTTCTGATAAAAAAGCTTTTAAGAAGAAATATGATTTTGGTACACTTGATAAAGTATCTTTAGAAGAATTAATGATTTTAATGATTAAAGGAGTGAAATAATGAGAGGACTTATTGTTAAAGATTTATTAATTTTAAAAAATAGTTTAAAAACTTTTCTAGTTGTATTAATTATATATGGTTGTATGATTTATATGGGAACTTTAGATATCTTTTTTCTTCCACCTTTTTTAAGTATGTTAATGATGGTTTCTACTTTTAATTACGATAATTATAATAAGTGGGACTTTTATGCTTTAACTTTGCCCAAGGGAAGAAAAAACATTGTAAGGGGAAAATATATTACAACTTTATTAGTGGTAGCTATTACAATGATATTGGTTTTAATTATTGGTTTGTGTTTTTTAAAAAGAGCTGATTATTTAGAGTCTTTACAAACATCTTTATATACATTTTTAGGAATATCTTTTGTTATAGCAATTTTATATCCGTTAATATTTAAATATGGTATAGAAAAAGCTCGTATAGCTATATTTGCTTTAATATTTGGTTTAGTTTTTATAGGTTGGATAATTATAAAATTTGTTGATTTTAGTTTTTTGAATAACTTGAATAATTTAGATTTTCTTGTTAATTATATAAATTACTTAGTTTTAATAGTTATATTTATTGTTTTGTTTATATCTTATAAAATCTCGGTTATAATATTTAATAGAAGAGAGTTGTAAGAATGGTTTTATTTGTAAGTGGAAGATGTGATATTGTAGCTTTTTATAGTGAGTGGTTTAAAAAAAGATATGAAGAGGGTTTCGTCGATGTTAGAAATCCTTTTAATCAAAAGTTAGTTAGCAGAATCTATTTTTCGGATGTTGATTTAATTATGTTTTGTACAAAAAGACCTATCGGGATAGTTGATTATTTAGAAAAGATAAAGCAACCTATTTTATTTCATATTACTATTACGCCTTATAAAGAAGATATTGAGCCAGGAATAGCTGATAAAAATGAAGTTATTCATTCTGTAAAAGATATTTCTAAGATAATAGGAATAGAAAATGTTTTTGTTAGATATGACCCTATTTTTATAAATGATAAGTATAATTTGGAATATCATATAAAGGCTTTTTCTAAATTATGTAGTTTATTAAATGGATATGTAAAAACAATTATAATCTCTTTTATGGATGAATATAAAAATGTGATAAATAATAAGAGTATTTTAAAATATAGAGAGATTAAGCCATTTCAATATGAAACTCTGGCTAAAAAATTTAATGAGATAGCTGGTAAAAATGGTATTACGGTACAGACTTGTGATGAAAATTTGGAAGAGTATGGTTTTAAAAGAGGGGAGTGTTTATCTAAGGAGCTTGCTTTTAAATTGACCGGTAAGAAGGAAAAAAAGTGGAGTAGTAGAGAGTGTGGCTGTGTACAATTAGTTGATATAGGTGCTTATAATTCGTGTAAAAATTTTTGTAGATATTGCTATGCTAATTATGATGAGAGAAAGGTTAATGATAATTTTCAAAAACATAATATTAATTCAAGTTTGTTAGTTGGAAATTTAGAAAAAGATGATATAATTAAAGTACGAAGAAAATGAAAGGAGATTTTTATGGAAAAAGTAAAAGTTTATTTTACAAGAGATTTAAGTGGTGCAAGTTTAATCTCTCTTTATAAGAAGTTAGGAAGAGAATTAAAAGGAAATGTTGCTGTTAAAGTTCATTCTGGTGAAGAGGGTAATCAAAATTATTTACGTCCTGAATTTGTGGAACCAATGATTAATTATCTTGATGGAACAGTAGTTGAATGTAATACTGCTTATGAGGGAGAAAGGGATACAACTGAAAAACATAAAAAGTTAATGGAAAATCACGGTTGGAGTGAGCTATTTAATGTAGATATTATGGATAGTGATGGAGATATTGTTTTAGAAGTACCTAATGGCAAAGTTATTAAGAAAAACTATGTTGGTAAGAATATTGAAAATTATGATTCAATGCTTGTTCTTTCACATTTTAAAGGACACCCAATGGGTGGCTATGGTGGAGCTTTAAAGCAATTATCTATTGGAGTTGCTTCTTCTAAGGGAAAAAGATATATTCATTGTTGTGGAAATGATGGAAGCTATGAAGATATGTTTCATCAAAATCAAGAAAGCTTTTTGGAGGCTATGGCGGATGCAGCTTCTTCAGTAGTTAAGCATTTTGGAGATAATATTCTATATATTAATGTAATGGCTAATATGTCAGTTGATTGTGATTGTTGCAATGTAGCAGAGGACCCTTGTATGAAAGATATTGGCATACTTGCATCAACTGATCCAGTTGCAATTGACCAAGCTTGTATTGACTTAGTCATTAATTCTGATGATCCAGGTAAGGAGCATTTATTAGAAAGAATTAATTCGAGAAAAGGCACACATACGATAGACGCCGCTGTTGAACTTGGAATTGGTTCTAAAGACTATGAGCTTATTGAGGTAAAATAAAGTTTAATTGATTAATAAAAAAAGGAACCATTCGATTCCTTTTTAATTTTGCTTTTTAGATTATCCTAATTATTAGAAGAATTATTATTTTGGAGAATAGCTACAATTTGTAGAATTCTATAAATAAGTTCTAGTAGAGCAATAATCATATCATTTACATACTCAATATTATATAGTTTAAATAATTTCTTTAACATATTTAATTCTTCATCTGTTGCCATTTTATTATCTTTTAAAACTTCATAAGCTTTATTTTGAGCTTTAATTTCAGTTTTTAATACTTTGATAGACATTATGAATGATACTAAATATAAAACTAAGCCTAGAGAAGTGAATAACATTGTAAATGTAAAAGTTTCACTTTTCATAATTAGAATATCAATTAAGACACCTATAATGATAAGTGGAAGAAATGCCATTGGTCCAAAATAGATAATAGGTGTTAATTTAATTCTTGACTTCATATCTGGGTCATTTTCTTTATCAAGAATAGCTAAGCAAGATTTTTGAGATGCCATAGCTAAAGAAGATACGGAACTTTTCTTCCAAGTTAATCTTCTTAATCTTACTTTCTTGAAGAAATGACTATAACTATTTCCAAAAAGCATAGAACCACTTGATTTAACTTTTATATGTTCTAGTCCATTTTCATCTAGTATTTTTCGAGCAATATTTTCTCCTGTCATATTTATGCTATTTTGTTTTTTATTGTATTTATGATATTTAATAGCTAGGATAATTTGAACGATAAAAGCAAATATAGATACAATTGCGATTAAGGTTAAAATTATTCCCATTGAAACAATTACAATATCAGATACATTATTTAGGCTATATCCAAAAGATGTCTCTACTATTTCTCTAAAAGTTTCTACCATATATTTTTACTCCTTCCTTTCTATATATTATACTTTTTTTGTCGAGTTTAGTCAATAAAATGCCTGATTTATTTATAAAGTAAGCAGTGTATTATTAAAAATGTAAACTTTACAGAAACTTAGTCATATAATGAGTGTAAACTATTTTTTCATTTTTAGTTAGTTGTATCATTATAAAAAAAATGTTAAAATAAGAAGTAGTATTTTAGTAATTAGAAAAGAGGGATTTAATTGTTAGAGTTAAAGAAAATTAGTAAGATTTATGAAACTGATAATTTTAAACAAAAAGCGCTAGATGATGTAAGTGTTAGTTTTAGAGAGTGTGAATTTGTATCTATTCTTGGACCATCTGGTTCAGGAAAAACAACGCTTTTAAATATAATAGGTGGTTTGGATAATTATACAACTGGGGATTTAGTTATTAATGGTATTAGTACTAAAAAATATAATGATAAGGATTGGGATACTTATCGTAATCACCGTATTGGTTTTGTTTTTCAAAGTTATAACCTAATTTCTCATCAATCAATTCTTTCTAATGTAGAACTTGCGCTTACGTTGTCTGGGGTTTCTAAGAATGAAAGACGTAAAAGAGCTATTAAATCTTTAAAAGAAGTTGGCTTGGAAAATCATATGCATAAACGACCTAATCAACTTTCTGGTGGACAAATGCAAAGAGTAGCAATTGCGAGGGCTTTAATAAATAATCCTGATATTTTACTTGCGGATGAACCTACGGGAGCGCTTGATTCTAAAACTAGTAGTCAAATTATGGATTTGTTAAAGGAAGTAGCTAAAGATAGGCTAGTTATAATGGTTACGCATAATGGTGAGTTAGCTAAAGAATATTCAACGAGAATTATTGAATTAAAAGATGGTAAGGTTACTAGTGATAATAATCCATTTGATGGTAAGGAAGGAGAAAATGATAAAAAGAAAAAAGACCGTAAGAAAAATATGTCTTTTAAAACGGCTTTATCATTAAGTTTTAACAATTTACTTACTAAAAAGGGAAGAACTATACTTACGGCATTTGCTGGCTCTATTGGTATTATTGGAATAGCTTTGATTCTTTCTTTGTCAAATGGTATTCAAAATTATATTGATAAGACGGAAGAGGAAACACTAAGTTCATATCCTTTAGTTATTCAAAAAGAATCGGTTGATATGTCTAGTATTATTGAGTCTTTGGCAGGTAATACGAAAAGTAAAAAATATAATGATAAAAAAGTTCATTCTTTAAATATAATGGGTGATATGTTTACTACGATGACTCAAAAAGTACAAAGAAATGATTTGAAAAAATTTTCTCAATATTTAGAAAAAAAATCTAATATAAAAGATTATTCTACGGATATACAATATTCTTATAATGTAAGTATGAATATCTATAAAAATGACTTAGAAAATATTGTGCAAGTTAATCCAACTACAGTGTTTGATTCTGTAGGAATGGGTACAGATGGGATATCAGATGTTTATAATACTTATATGTCTAATTATAATGTCTTTTATGAGATGATTAATAACGATAAATTAAATAAACAACAATATGACTTAGTAAAAGGACATTGGCCAGAAAATTATGATGAAGTTGTTTTGCAGATAGATAAAAATAATCAAATATCAGATTATACTTTATATAGTTTAGGTATTCTTTCTCAGAATGACTTGAAAGAGCAATTTGTAAATATGACAACAGGAAAAGATGTTCATTTTGAAGAGACGTCTTATACTTATGATGAATTACTTAATACTTCATTTAGACTTTTATTAAATACAGATTATTATAAAAAGAGTAATGGTATTTGGATAAATATGTCTGATGATGAAGAGTATATGAAAGATGTATTAAGTAAGGCTATTGAATTAAAAATAGTAGGTATAATAAAACCTAATGAGGAAGCTGTTACTGGCGGGAATACGCCTGGAATGGTTGGGTATACTCACGAACTTATGGAACATTTGATAGAAGAGATTAATAAGACGGATATAGTTAAGGAGCAACTTGAAAATCAAGATAAAAATGTTTTTACTGGTAGAGAGTTTTCTAGTAAGGATACATTTGATATTAAAGATTTATCTCAAGAAGAATTGATGTATATTCAAAGTTTATCTCAAGAAGAGTTGGCAGAGTATATGAAAACTTATTCAGAAAATATGACATCTAGTTATAAGGAAAATTTGGTTAAACTAGGTATAGCAAATCTTGATGATCCGGACCAAATATCTATTTATCCAAAAGATTTTGATGCAAAAGAGGAAATTGTAAAAATAATAGATAAATATAATGAGAAAAAAGATGAAGATGAGCAAATTAGATACACTGATATAGTTGGAGTAATGATGAGTTCTGTTTCTACTATTGTTAATGTTATAAGTAGTGTTTTAATTGCCTTTGTAGCAATTAGCTTAATAGTATCTTCTATAATGATTGCGATTATTACTTATATTTCAGTTATTGAAAGAACTAAAGAAATTGGTATTTTAAGAGCTATAGGCGCAAGTAAGAAAGATATTTCACGCGTATTTAATGCGGAAACGTTGATAGAGGGTCTAACAGCTGGTGTTTTAGGTATTATTGTTACTTTACTTTTAAATATTCCAATTAATATGATTATTAAGAATGTTGTTAATATAAGTGGAATTGCTAAATTACCAGTAGTTGGGGCAATAATACTTATTATAATTAGTGTTTTATTAACAGTAATAGCTGGTTTTATCCCGGCAAAGATTGCTTCTAAGAAAGATCCTGTAGAGGCATTAAGAACAGAATAATAGTAAATCAATTGATTTGCTTTTTTCTTAAAAGGAGATAATTAGTTTGAAATATGAGAAAATTAAAAAAGCTAGTATTTTAGGAATGCTAGGGAATATATTTTTACTTATTATAAAAGCTATTGTTGGTATTATTAGTCATAGTCAAGCGATGATGGCGGATGCTTTTAATAGTGCAGGGGATATTTTTTCATCAATTATGACTTTTATAGGTAATAAGATAGCCTCTAAGCCAAGTGATGATGATCACGATTTAGGACACGGAAAAGCTGAATATATTTATTCTTTATTAATAAGTATAGTAATGTTTTTAATGGCTTTTCAGGTGTTTAAGAATTCTTTTATATCTCTAATAAGACAAGAAAAATTTATCTTTTCTTATTTCCTAGTAATTGTCTGTTTTATAACTATACTCGTTAAATTTGCTTTATATGTTTATACAAATAAGTTATATAAAAAATATAATAATATTTTGTTAAGAGCTAATAGTAAAGACCATCGAAATGATTGTTTAATTACTTTTATAAATTTAATAGCGTGTTTATGCAGTTTAGTAAATATTTATTTTATTGATGGAATAGTAGGAATATTTATAGGTATGTGGATATTTGTTTCTGCTTATAAAATATTTATTGATAGCTATGATGTTTTGATGGATAAGTCTATTAGTAAAGAAACTAAGGATAAGGTTTTAGAAATAGTAAAAAGACATAAAGAGATATTAAAAACAAATCATTTTAATGCAACGCCAGTAGGGTATCAGTATCAAATCTCGTTAACTATTTTTGTAGATGGTAATTTAACGACATTTGAGAGCCATAATATTGCGAATAGATTAGAAAAAGAAATAGATGAAGAAATGCCGGAAATATATTTAACGGTTATACACGTTAACCCTATAGAAGTAGAAAATTAATTAAAGTAATGCTATAATAGAAGAGGAATTGGATGTGTTTTAGATGGAAGAAAAGTTTGATATTAAGAAAAAAAGAATTAGTATGCTTGATAATTATGGAGAAAATTTTCAAGATAAAAATTATATAACTAATCCAGCTATTGGAAGGGATGAACAAATAAAGCAATTAATTCTTACTTTACTTACACCGGATAAGAGTGCAGTTTTAATCGGTAAGCCTGGTGTTGGTAAAACAGCTACGGTTGAGGGACTTGCTTATCGTATTCAAAAGGGAGAAGTTCCTGATGTTTTAAAAGATTATCAAGTTATAAAAGTAAATACTTCGGCTTTACTTGGTGTTGACCCAGTTACTGGTGAGAGTAAAATACAAACGCTTATTGATGAGTTAAAAAGTAAGTCAAAATTAATTTTGTTTATTGATGAGATTCATACACTTATGGGTAGTAAAGGTGAAAGTCTTGACTTTGCGAATATGTTTAAACCAGCTTTGGACCGTGGCGATATTAAGGTAATAGGCGCAACTACTACGGAAGAGTATGAAAGGTATATTTTAAGAGATAAGGCTTTTGTTAGACGTTTTCAAAAGATAGAGATTTTTGAGCCAACTAGAGAAGAGAATATTCAAATTTTAATGGGTACTTTACCAAAAATAGAAGTTAGGACAGGGGCTAAGATGTTATATACACCATTTATTCAAAGAAGAATGATGGAATTTATTACGGATATAACTAGTGAATATAAAAGAGTATATGAAATAGGTTCTAGATATCCAGATGTTTCTTTAACAATTGTGCAAAATGCTTTTTCTAATTGTTTGTTTGATAATAGAAGAGAAGTTAATGTTTTAGATTTTAGAGTGGCAATAACATCTAGTAAAAATATTTATCCTGACGTTATTAAAAAGGCTTTACCACAGTTTGATGTTATGTTTGCTGACCAAATTGCTGAATGTCAAAAAACACAGATAGGTGAATTAGAAAAATTAAGTGATGATTAAAAATACTAGCTTGTTGCTGGTGTTTTTTTGTATATTAGGTACAGTAATTGGGTAAAATAGTGTATAATGAATATAAGGTGATAATTAGGAAAGGAGATAGTCATCTAGCGCCAGAACTTTTAATAGTTGACGAGGTTAGTAGTTATCGAATTATTCGGCGGATGCTACTACGGATTTTATAGTTCGTTAGATATATTTTAAAAAATAAAATCAAGATTATAACAAAGGATATATCATATAAATACAATAGAAAGGAACAATTTATGTGTGGAATAATTGGCTATATTGGAAAAAATAGTCCAAAAGAAATATTGCTTGATGGTTTAAAAAATCTTGAATACCGAGGTTATGATTCAGCAGGGATAGCTTTAAGAAATGAAAATGATGTACAGGTTATTAAGAGTGTTGGAAAGATAAGGGCTTTAGAAGAAAAAATTAATGATATGGAACTTATTAAGGCTAATATGGGTATTGCTCATACTAGATGGGCTACGCACGGTAAAGTTACTTTAGAAAATGCTCATCCTCAGCAGGCTGGTTATATTACAGTAGTTCATAATGGTATTATAGAAAATGCTAATGAACTTAGAGAAAATTTAATAAAAAATGGTTACAGTTTCTATAGTAATACTGATACTGAGGTAGTAGCAGTATTACTTAATAAGTACTATGAAGAAGATAAGGATATTCTTAAAGCTATATCTCAAACTTTAAGTGTTTTAAAGGGTTCTTATGCTTTAGGAATTTTAGTTAAAGATATTGATAAGATTTATGCGGTTAGAAAAAATTCTCCTTTAATTGTGGGAATTGGAAGTGATGAGTATTTTATTGCTAGTGATATTGCGGCGATAATAAATTATACAAATAAGTATCTTTTACTTGATGAGGATGAAATATGTGAACTTTCTTTTATGGGTGTTAAGGTCTTTCATAATGGGATTATTGTGAATAAAGAAGTTTTAACCACTGATTTAATTTATGAAGATACGAGTAAAGGGAAATATCAACATTTTATGTTGAAAGAGATTATGGAAGAACCAGATGTTTGTTCTAAGACTTTGGATAAGTATCTTGATAATGATTTATTAATTGATTTAAGTAAGTATGAGGAAATACATATTGTAGCTTGTGGTTCGGCAATGTATGCTGGTATGGTAGGTAAAAGTTTGTTAGAGGAATTTGCTTCTATTAAGGTAGACGTAGAATGCGCTAGTGAGTATCGATATAAAAAAGTTTTCTATAATAAAAAAACACTTGTTATTTTAATTTCTCAATCAGGTGAGACAGCTGATACTATTGCAGCAATGAGGAAAGCTAAAGAAAATGGTATTGATACTTTAGGTATTGTTAATGTAAAGACTTCAACTATTGCTAGAGAGGCTCTTTATAAGTTGTTTATTGAGGCTGGTCCGGAGATAGCGGTTGCGACGACTAAGGCTTATTTATTACAGGTACTTGTTTTAGCTTTACTTACGATTAAGGCTTATAACAAAGATGTTTCCTCTTTAATGGAAGAAGCAAGGAAATTACCTAGGTTGTTAAAGGAAGTATTAGAAAAAGAAGATTTATATAAAGAAATAGCTAGAACTATTTGTTCTAGCGAAGATATTTTCTTTATCGGAAGAGGTATTGATTTTTCTATCAGTATGGAGGGTAGTTTGAAACTAAAAGAGGTTGCCTATATTCATAGTGAAGCTTATCAAGCAGGGGAGTTAAAACACGGAACAATTTCTTTAATAGAAGAGGGAATGCCAGTTTTTTCGATTATTACAGATGAAGATATAAAAGATAAAACGCTTTCTAATGTTATTGAAGTTAAATCACGAGGGGCTAAAATTATTTTAATTACTAATGATGATAAAATAGAAAAACAAGATTTTACAGTAGTAGTTCCAAAAGTTAATAAGTTATTTCAAGCTATATTAGTAGTTCCTGTGTTACAATTGATAGCTTATTATACAGCATTATATAGAAACTGTGAAATAGATAAACCCAAAAATTTAGCTAAGAGTGTAACTGTTGAGTAGATTAATTATTCTTTTTGGGTAATTTATAAATAGAGTCTCTGTCTATTAGGACAAGAGGCTTTTTTTTGAAACAACGAGGAAGACTTTCTACTTCTGTGGTATCAGCTTCTTTATATGAATTTAAGTAACGAAAATTAGCTTTAATAGTATCATCAATGTAATAACCTTCGTCTTTTAGAAGCTTTTTAAAGTTCTTTATTTGTTCAAAGTCAAAAGGAAGTAATTTTTTAGGTAGGTATTTTTGAACTTCTAAGCCAGCGACTACTCGGTAATCATCTCTTACTAATTCTTCGTAGTAGCATTTATTTATAAGATAAAGATTAGGACAGCTATCAGCATTATTATGTTTACCTAGAATAAGCTTTAAACAATAGTCTCCAACTCTATAGACAGCTGCGGTTGTACCTTTAGTTAAGTAGGTAATACTGGTATTTTTGCTTAAGGATAAATATTTATCAATTAAGGCAGTTAAGGTTTTATCTAAATCATAAGTATAAATTTTTTCTAAGTGAGTTGGAGTGTTTTTAAATAAAGCATAGTTTCTCTTTAGAGTTAAAGCTATTTCTTCACTTAGTTTTTTTTCATATTTTTTAAATATTTCGACTTTATAGTCTTTAGAAGTTAGGAACAAAGTATCTAAGTCATTTAAGAGATATTTTTCATTATTAACTTGAAGAAGATTTTTGGCAAGATTATTTTTAGGATAGATATCGAGGACAAATTTTTTTAATTCTTCATATTCTTTTTTATTTTCATTATTTAAGGAAAGATAAGTTAGAATTTCACAAAGGTCATCCATTTTAAAAAATCTATCATCACTTGAAATAGCTGTGATTATATTAGGAATTATTTGGGGTAATTTTGAGGGGTAGTTTTTTATTAAAAATTCAATAAATTGTTTACGAAGATAGAACCCATTGTTGGTTAGGAAAAATTCTAAAAAATCTTTATCTAAAAAATTTATGGTGTAATCAAAAATAGTGGTTAAATTTTTAAATGATATATCATAGTTTATGATACTTTCGTAAAAGACATCTTTAGAACCAGCTAGTTTTAAGACACTAAGTAGTTCTTTAGTAGTTAAACTTTCACTTTTTAGATATTCGTTTAGAAGATTAATAGTTGTGTCAGCATATTTTTCTATATCATAGATTAGTTTAAAACAAAGAATGGGCTCTTTATCAGTGAAGTAAGGTAGGAGAATATCAAGAATTTTAATTTGCGAGTCTTTTAATTCTTGTTTAAATTGTGTCGCAAACAGCTCTTTAGTTTCAGTATTAGGCTTTTTATCTAAAAGATTTTCTTTAGCAAATTTTAAAAGGTCTTTTTGCATACTAAAACGCTCCTTTGATTTAATTATGTATTATAAGCTTTTTTTTTGGAAAATGCTACTTAAAATTGTCTATTGTTATTTGATTAGGAGCTATTTTATCAAGTTCTGTCCAAGAAATGGGCTTGGAGATAGTAGGCTTATCTTTTAATCTTAATGAATAAGGAGCTACAAAAGTGGAGCCTTTTATATTTCTTTGCCAATCGATAAATATTTTATTTTTTCGGGAAGATAAGCGATTATTACTGGTAAAGGTGTTAGGGTTTTGTTCTTCTAGAAGAAGGGCTATTTTTTGGGAGATATCACGGAATTTTTGCCAAGATAAATTTTTATTGATAGGTATTATTATGTGATAACCTTTTCCACCACTAGTTTTTAAGAAAGCTTTTAAGGAGAATTCTTTTAGTACTTTTCTTATTTCTTTCACAGAGTTACGTACTTTTTCTAGGGAAACATTTTTATCAGGGTCAATGTCTAAAACCATTAAATTAGGCTTATTTAAACTGGTAATTTCACTTGGCCATATGTGAAACTCATAAGAGTTATTTTGAACTTCATAGATTAGGCCTTTTTCGTCTTTGATGTAGTAGTAAGTTTCTTTTTTTCCTTTATTGGTGGTAATTGTTTTTTTACCTAAGTATGGGTTATTAGGAAAATGTTTCATAAAGAATTTATTGCTTTTTTCATTAGGTAAACGAACGGTGCTAATAAAGCGGTTTTTAACTAGTGGGAGCATTTTTTTAGCTATTTTGTGATAGTAAAGAGCGATATCTAGTTTAGTTGTTTTGGGGTTTTTAAAAATAATTTTATTGGGGTGAGTTATTTTTATACCACAGATAGTGACTTCTTTTTTGGGTGATTTATTATTAGTTATTTCTTCCATAGTACGGTTTGTTTTTATACTTCTTGTAAATTTAGAAATGGCCGGTGTTTTTTTAGCAAATTGGTCTTTTTCTTTTATAAAAAGCCAGTTATTATCATTGATGTTGATAAGAAGCCATAGTCCTTTAAGACGTTTTCCTTTAAAATTTATTTTTATAGAGCCATTTTGATAGTCTTTTTTAATATTAGTAGTTTCAAAGTAGCCTTCATCCCATAGCATTACGGTACCACCACCATATTGTCCTTTTGGAATTGTTCCTTCAAAGTGGCGATATGATAAGGGATGATTTTCAACATTTATAGCTAATCTTTTGTCTTTTGGGTTAAATGATGGTCCTTTTGGTATAGCCCAACTTAGGAGAATACCATTACACTCGAGTCTTAGGTCATAATGGTCGTGTGACGCTTTATGATGTTGGATACAAAAACGTAGTTTATTATTTGATGTTTTTTTCTTACCAACAGGTTCTTTAGTTTTGGTAAAATCTCTTTTTTCATTATATTTTTTTAAATTATTCATAAATATTACCTCATTTTTAGTATGAAAAAAATAGTTAAAATTATAACTATTTTTACGCTAAGAATAAACAAATTAATTAAAAAATTCGTTATTATCAAGATGCATTTTATTCATTAAAAAAGCATCATTTAAGTTATTAAAATTATCTAAATAATTAGGAAGGTAATTAGTAGGTAGGTTATTTTCTTTTAATTCATTGGCTCCATTTTTTAATTTTTTTTCGTAATATTCAAATAATTCTTTAAATCTTGTATAATGAACAATTTCTCTTTGCCTTAACCAGAGTAGAGGACCAA
Source organism: uncultured Bacilli bacterium (assembly GCA_947632735.1). GTDB lineage: Bacteria > Bacillota_I > Bacilli_A > RF39 > UBA660 > CANRGD01. The sequence continues at coordinate 15,350 of CANRQG010000008.1, forward strand.
TTACATCAGGGTCATCGGTTAAATCGATTAGGTTTTCATAGACAGCACGGGCTTTTTGTTCAGCAGCCATATCTTCTGAAATATCGGCTAGTGGATCTCCTGTTGTTGCAAAATAAGTTACTGTAAAAGGAACACCATTTGCATCTGTAGGATAGAGAGCTTTAGCGTGTTCAGCATAGTGGGAATCAAGTCCAGCTTCTTCTATTTCTTTGATACTAGCGTCTTTCATTAATTGATAAATCATTGTTGAAATCATTTCAACGTGAGCAAGTTCTTCAGTACCAATATCAGTTAATAAGGCTTTTCCTACGTTATCGGGCATAGTAAATCTTTGATTTAAATAACGAAGGGCAGCGGCTAACTCACCATTTGAACCTCCATATTGAGTGATTAAGTATTTTGCCATTCTTAAGTCTTTTTTCTTTATATTGATAGGATATTGTAGTTTTTTACAATATTTAAACATTAATATCACGCTCCCAAGGCCAAGTTCCTTTAACCCATAAAAAGGTATTGTTGTTTTGGTTTTCAGTATTTACTGTTAAAGGTCCATATTTTTGTTCATAATTTTCGGTTAATTCCATTTCTTTTTTACGATAGTCATTATATAAAGTTATCATACTAGTATCATCAGGGTGAACATCTAAGTATAGATTTAACTCGTGAGCGGCAAAGGTAATCTCAGATAGTTCAAGTAACATTTTTTCTCTTTCATTATCTGCTTTTAATTTAGCAGGTCTATAATCTTTATATTGGCTATAGATATTCGCAAATAAGTTTCCTTTTTCAAAACCTTCTTTAGGGGTAAATAATTGCTGTTTTGAATTTAGAAAATTATCATTTTTCATATTTCTTAGCCAATTGTCATTAAAATAATTATATCTATTCATATTTTCTCCTCTCATTTTAAATTATTCTTTCTAGGTAAATATGTATAGATAAATACCCAAAAATTATCTAATTATGGAAAAATACTTGCATTTTTATGATTTATATAATAAAATAAAGAAGTCAGTTGAGATGGCGCCATTGGTGAAGTGGTTAACACGCTGGTTTGTGGCACCAGTATGCAAGAGTTCGATTCTCTTATGACGCCCCATATTGATTTAAAAGGTTCATAACACTTGAGTTGTGGACTTTTTCTTTTGTAAAGTGGTGAGTGATGTGTCATAGAAATTTTAGAAAATAATAAAAGTATTTAAATTCTATTTTTATTTTATTTATAAAGAAAAATGAATGGCAAAAAATATGTAGTTTCCTAAAGAGTTTGAGACTAACGCAATTTTTTAGACACTGTCTGGAATCTTGGATAAGTTATATAAAGTTAATAAATAGGAAGAAGATATAGTCTGAAAAAAGTACTTGAAAAAGAAAATAGATTTGATAGAATAATATTGAAAGGGATGATTAGATGAAAAAGGTTATTTTAAATATTGAGGGAATGAGTTGTGATGGTTGTAGAAATAGATTAGAAAAATTTTTAAGTAAAAAGGCTGACATTTCTAATGTAAAAGTTAGCTTAGAAGAGAAAAAAGCATATATTGAATGTGATGATGAGACTTCAACTGAGAAGTTAGGTGAGTATGTCAGTGAATGTGGTTATGAAAGCTTAGGAGAAGCTGAGTAAAATAGGTTTAAGTCGTATTCGAAAAATTTGTGTAAAATTAAAAGAAATTTGTTTGAATTTTAACAAATTTTTTTCGTTTTATGATATTATTTCTATGGTGGTGGGGTAGTATGCAAGTGATAGTAGGTTGTTTAGTAGAAGATAACGGCAAAATACTTATTGTAAGTGAAGCTAGTGAGAATAATCGTGGCAAATGGAATTATCCAGTTGGTCATTTAGAAGTAGGGGAAAGTATTTGTGAGGGCGCTATTAGGGAGACTTATGAAGAAACGGGTTATAATGTTAAATTAAGTGGCGTATTACCTATACAAGAAGTAAATAAAAATGGTGAAAAGTATGTTTTAATTATCTTTTTAGCAAAGATAGTTTCTTATGATGAGGGACATAAATTAGATGGTATTTTAGAAAAAGTTTGGAAAACACCTAATGAAATCCTGGAAATTAAAAAAGATGATTTTAGGGTTTACAATTCTAATATAAAAATGATAGAATATTACACCGAGGGAATGATATACCCATTAGAATTGATAGGTGGTTTAAGTTATGAATGATTTTAATGTTGTGGCTGTTCAAAAAGATTTATCAGTGTTGGTAGATACTTTTGAAGAGATGCAAGATACAGAGGATTTTGTTCTTATAGATGGTTGTGTTAGTAAGCTAATAATTGGTAGAAAAGAAGTAGATACTCAATTTGACAAAATGCTTTATAGTTATGATAAAAATATTCTTATCTTAATAATGAGAGATGCACAATTAAGTGTTTCTGATATTGAAGAATTTATGCATAATAAAAATATTCGTTTTAGTAAATATGTTTGTGATAAGCAAGAAGATTTTTATAGAAGTAGTGAAAAACAAAAAGAATTTTCTTTTATTGGTGAAAGAGATTATTTAAAAGAAGCTATTTTAGATAGTAGAAAAAAGGGCTTTAATGATTGTGTTTATTATCCTAATGTTAGTGGTAAATTGGAATTAGGTTATTTAACGGCTGATGGGAAATATGGTCTTTTTGGTAGAATGAAAATAGATGGTGTGGTTGATTTTGATGACAAAATGCTTTTATTATTAGAAAGACAAAAAAGTATTAATTTAAATGATAGACAGGTTTTTGACCTTCTTACGGAAACATCAGTTAGAACTTTAGTAGATGTTTCTGCTAATGTTAATTCTTTTAAAGAAAAAAATAAGCAATTAATAAAGAATAGTTAAAGAAGTTATGTTTGGAAACATAATTTTTTCTTTTATGTTTTAGTTGTGATTAAAGGAGTCGGACTTTTTGCAGAAATTACTACCGAGGTGGAAGAAGTAATTCGTTAGATTTTTTTGGCACACATTCATAAATTGTTTTTTCTAGCAATTATTATATTATTTTGTTATAATTTAAGTAGTGATAATTATGGAAAAAAAAGTATATAAGTATACATTGAAAGGCTTTGTAGGTCATTTTGTTGTTGTTAATAAACATCGTTTTAAGGTTTTTTGTTTGTGCGCAAGAGTGAGTATTTTTTGGCGAGGTTTAGTTCACGATTTATCTAAGTATAGTCCAACAGAATTTTTAGAAGGTGTAAAATATTTTGATGGTGGTAAGAGTCCTATTACTAATTGTAAAGAGGTAGAGGGATATTCTAAGGCTTGGTTACATCATAAGGGAAGAAATAAACATCATTTAGAATATTGGTATGATTATGCAGCGCCTAATATGACTCCTGATATGCCATTTAAATATTTTTTAGAGCTTGTGTGTGATAATTTGGCTGCGGGAATGATATATCAAGGTAGAAAGTGGACTAAGGAATATCAACTTAGTTATTGGAATAAGACTAAAGATAAAGTAATATGCTCTAGTAATATGCGAAAGCTTATAACGAGGGTATTTACGGATGTTAGTGTTTTGGGTTTGGATGCTGTCTTAGAGAATGATTATTTACGAAAGTTATATAACGAGTATATGGAGAAGTAAAATATGTTAGTTGGTTTAAATAAAAGTCTTGATGAACAAGAAAAAGTATTTGCTTATATATTAGAAACTAATGAAAAGTTAATGGCAATTTTAAAAGTACTAGAAAAGTATGCTAAAGATAAGAATGAGTTTAAGAATTATTATGTTGGGGCTGGTTGTATTAATCAAACGGTTTTCAATTATTATCACAATAATGATTCTTGCTATGGAATAAAAGATTATGATATCGTTTATTTTGATAGTGATACATCGTATGAAGCTGAAGATGTAATTATAAAGGAGATAGAAGCATTAGTTAAAGATATTTCCGTGAAAGTTGATATAAAAAATCAAGCTCGAGTTCATTTATGGTGTAGTGGTAAAAGTCCTGCTAACAGTGTTGAAGAAGCAATAAGTAGATGGAGTAGTACTGTTACTTGTATAGGAGTTAGGTTGGAAAAGGGCAAATTAAAAGTCTTTGCGCCATATGGATTAAATGATGTTTTTGCGATGGTTATTAGACCGGTGAAATTTGAGTTTTCTAAAGAAAGTTATTATGAGAGGGCAAAAAGATGGCAAAAGAAATGGCCTAAGTTGGAAATTAAGGAATGGTAACATTTCTTTTTAAAAAAATATTTTTTAGCACTCTATCTTGACAAGTGCTAAAAGATGAGTATAATTTATAAAAGAGGGGTGATAATATGTATGGTTATCCACAAGAAGAAGAGAATGTAAATGTATTAGAAAAATATGGACGTAATATTTGTCAAGATGCCAAAGAGGGAAAAATTGACCCTGTAATTGGTAGGGACGAAGAAATTCGTAGTATTACTAGGGTTTTATCACGTAAGACAAAAAATAATCCCGTTTTAATAGGTGAACCTGGTGTTGGTAAAACAGCTATTGTTGAGGGTCTGGCTTTAAGAATTGTTAAGGGTGATGTACCTAGTAGTTTAAAGGATAAGACAATTTGGGAGTTAGATATGGCTTCTTTAATAGCGGGAGCAAAGTATCGTGGTGAATTCGAGGAAAGGCTAAAAAATGTTTTAAATGAAGTAAAGAAAAGTGCTGGGGAAATTATTATGTTTATTGATGAGATACATATGATAGTTGGGACTGGCAGAACAGATGGGGCAATGGATACTTCTAATATTTTAAAACCAATGTTGGCACGTGGGGAAATTCACGTAATTGGGGCGACTACTTTAAAGGAATATCGTGAGTATATTGAAAAGGATGGAGCTTTGGAAAGACGTTTTCAAAAGGTAAAAGTTGAAGAACCTAATGTTTTAGATACGATTACTATTTTAAGAGGTTTAAAAGAACGTTTTGAGATTCATCACGGCGTAAGTATTACGGATAAAGCTTTAATTAGTGCCGCAACTTTGTCTAATAGATATATTACTGACCGTTATTTACCAGATAAAGCTATTGATTTAGTTGATGAAGCTTGTGCAACGATTAGAGTGCAGATGGACTCAGTACCTTTTGAGTTAGATACGTTAACTCACGATATTATGCGTCTAGAAATAGAAAAACAGGCTTTGAAAAAAGAGCGTGATGAGGTTTCTAGAAAAAGATTAGAAAAAATTGCTGAAGAATTAGGAACGCTTAAAGAGAAAGAGGCGCTTTTAAAAGATGCTTGGAATAAAGAAAAGGAAATTAATGAAGATATTAAGAAAAAGAAAAGTGAAATTGAAAAAGCTAAATTTGATTTAGATAAGGCGGAAAATGAGTATGATTTGGAAAGAGCGGCGGTTTTAAGACACGGAGAGATTCCAAAATTAGAAAAGGAACTTGATGCTTTAAATAATTTAGAAAAAAATAAGATATTAAGTGATGTCGTTACTGATAACGATATTTGTCAGATAATAGCTAAGTGGACTAATATTCCTGTTACTAAATTGATTGAATCGGAAAAGGAAAAATTATTAAGTCTAGAGAGTGATATGAAAAAAAGAGTAATGGGTCAAGATGAGGCTTTGAAGTTAGTAAGTGATGCGGTTATTAGGTCTCGTAGTGGTATTAAAGATTTAAATAAGCCTATTGCTTCGTTTATGTTTTTAGGTCCTACTGGTGTTGGTAAGACAGAAGTAGCTCGTACTTTGGCATATGAACTTTTCGATGATGAAAAGCATATGATTCGTATTGATATGAGTGAGTATATGGAAAAGTTTAGTGTTTCAAGATTAATTGGTTCACCTCCTGGTTATGTTGGCTATGAAGAGGGAGGACAGTTAACAGAAGCTGTTAGAAGAAATCCTTATAGTATTGTATTGTTTGATGAGGTAGAAAAGGCTCATCCAGAGGTACTTAATTTATTATTACAAATACTTGATGATGGTCGAGTAACTGATTCTAATGGACGTTTAATTGATTTTAAAAATACAATTATAATTATGACTTCTAATTTAGGTAGTGAATATATTTTAGATGGAAATACGGAGATGGTAACTAGCGCAGTGAGGGAACATTTTCGTCCAGAATTTATTAATAGAATTGATGAGATCATTACTTTTAAACCATTAACTAGAGAAGCTTTAAGGGAGATTCTTGATAAGATAATTAGAGATATTGAGGCAAGACTTACGGATATAAATCTAAAAATAGAGTTATCTGATAGAGCAACTGATGAATTTTTAAATGTAGGTTATGATGTCAACTATGGGGCAAGGCCTCTAAAGAGATTAGTCAGTAGGACAATAGAAACTGATATGGCTAAGTTAATAATTGCTGGCAGTATTAAGAGTAATGATGTAGTTTTAGTTGATTATCAGGATGGAAAGTTTGTAATTAATAAAAAGTAATTTTAGAGAAAAGGGGATAATGTAAGAGAAAATAGAGAAGAATTGTAAGGCAAAGACAAACAAAAGAATAGTATATAGAGGTAAAACTCTATTTTTTCTTTTCATTTTAGTTTATAAATGTTATACTTTAGAAAAGGAGTTGAAGTATATGAAGTTTTTAAAAGGTCTTTGTAAAGCTATACTTGGAATGTTGATGGTTTTGGCAATGATGCTTTTAGTACTTAGTTTTTCGGTAAAGGGACTATTTTCGGATGTAATTTTGAAAAGCAGTAAAATAGTTACGAAAATTGCGGAGAATGAACTTGCAGAGAATGTTAAGACGGGCAATGAAGTGATAGATGAAAAGATTCAAGAGTTGTTAAAGGACAAGGAGATAAGACTTTTAGCAGAAAAGTATATTGATAAGACTTTAGAGGGGCTTGTGTCAGAAGAGGCTTTAGAGGATGTCAATATTGAAAAGGACATTGTTGAATTTGTTCAAGCTCACGAAGATTTAATTGAAGATAAGCTTGGTATTGAAATAACGGATGAAGATTATGAGGAGTTAAAGGAGCAGGATGAGTATCATCAATTAACTGATGAATATAAAAAGGCAGTTAATGAGGGTAGAGATAGTATGCCTGATGAAATGAAGACGGTTGTTAGCTATTTTAATTTCTTTTTGACAATGAAGTGTCGTTTGATTTTGTTTACTGTATTAATTGTATGTACTATTCTTATGGCTTTGTTGCAGAAGTCTTTCTATAAGTGGATTGAAACTTTAGCTATTTCTGCTGTTTCTAGTGGGGTTATGCTTTTGGTAATGTCAATAGTATTAGATGCTATTATGTGTTATGTTTTAAAGCAAATAAATGGTAGTGGCAGTTTTAGTACTTCGGTATTAACAAGGAATTCTTTAGTAGTTTTTGTTAGTGGCTTAGTAGTTATGATAGTTTATAAGATTATTTATAAGATAGCTAAGAGTAAGAAGAAAGGTAATGAAAAAGTAGGGGGTAGTTCTACGGTAGTTAAGAATAGTGCGGCACAGAGTGCGACGGTTTGGAATAATGATGCAGTAGATAGTGAGGCTACAAATAAGGGCACAGTACAGGAAAATGCTGCCGAAAAGGATAGAGTGGTGCCAGAAAATGAGGCTGAGGTAGGAGAAGAAGTAGAAGAAAAGGCAGCTCTTAAGGAAGAGGATAGGCAAGAAAATAAGGAAGAAGTACAGGAAGAGAAGAAAGACAATTTAGAAGATGATGCATCTGAAGAAGACATTATTTAGTCTTCTTTTTGTATGTGGTTTTTTCTTATATTTGGGTGATTAGGAAATATAAAAATGCTCCAATAGATTATCAGAAAATGCTCCAATAAATCTTCAAAAAGTGCTCCAATAAATTCTTGAAAAATGCTCCAATAGAATAGACAAATATGTTATAATATGCTACAATAAGTTGTAGTAATATTTATAAAGGAGTTGATATAATGGCGGAATATAGACCAAGATTAATGGATGAAAAAATTACTAAGAGTTTAAAAGCTTATGGGGCAATTAATATTGTTGGGGCTAAGTGGATAGGTAAAACTTGGACTTCTAGGAAGCATTCTAATAGTGAATTTTTACTTATGGATCCAAGTGGTAGCTACCAAAATAGAAGATTAGCTGAAACTGATATATCTTTAATATTTGATGGAGATACTCCTCGTTTAATTGATGAATGGCAAGAAGTGCCTGAAATATGGGACGCTACTAGATATAAATGTGACGAAGATGGGGTTAAGGGTAAGTATATTTTAACTGGTTCAACTGTTCTTTCAAAAAATCAGAAAGATAAAATAAAACATTCTGGAGCAGGAAGAATCCAAAAACTTAAGATGTATCCAATGAGTTTATATGAATCAGGAGATTCTACTGGTGATGTTTCTCTAAAGGATATTTATAAGAATAAAGTAGTAAGTAAAAAGACTAAAGAGATTAATTTAAAAGATATTGTTAAGCTAGTTTTAAGAGGTGGCTTTCCTGGTAGTTTGGATGTTCCTTTTGAAGAAGCAATAAAGATACCTAAAGAATATATTAGAGAAACTATAGATATGGATTTAAACAGGATAAGTGATACTAAGCACGATTTAAATAAAATTTTTCTTTTATTAAAGTCTCTTTCTCGAAATGAATCAACAACAGCTTCTATTAATAAGTTAAAAGATGATATAGAAGGTTTTGGTAAAGAGGATATTGATGTTAAGACAATAAATGAGTATTTAAATGATTTAAGTAGGCTATATTTAATTGAAAATCAACCACCTTTTAATTCTAATATTAGAAGTAGTATGCGAGTAAAACAAATGGAAAAAAGACATTTTGTTGACCCATCAATTGCGACATCTTTATTAGATATGACACCAGAGAAATGTATTAATGATTTACTTACTTTTGGTTTTTTCTTTGAAGCAATGGTTGAAAGAGATTTAAGAATTTATGCCGAAGCTAACAACTGGAATTTATATCATTATCAAGATTATGATGGTAATGAGTTTGATGCCGTTGTTGAATTTGATGATGGTGATTATGCCGCTTTTGAAATTAAGCTTGGCGCAAATCAAATTGATGAAGCTGCGACTAATTTGATTAAGGTAAGTAATAGTATTTTGAAAAAAGATGGTAAGCCGCCTAAGAGTATGTGTGTTATTTGTGGTTTAAGTAACGCTATTTATACTCGAGATGATGGGGTTATTGTTATTCCTATAACTGCTTTAAAAAATTAGATAAGATAATTTAATTAGAAGATAGATTTTCATCTTCTTTTTCGTTGTATATGATTTTGTTGGTTAAAAGTCTAGTGTTATTTGGTTCAAAAGTAAGGGCTATATCGTTAAAGTAATTGGCATAGTTATATTTCTTTAGGTTGTAGCAAGCAAAGGCTAAAAGGTCATAAATAGTTTTATCCCAACTAAAGGTTTCATTAATATAAGATTTAGTATGGCTTTTTATTTTTAGAGCTTTGAGACAGTATTTTTCAACATTACGGTAATTTTTTAATTCATATTCTAGAAGTGCTCTTTCAACATAGGCATCTCTTAAGTATGGGGCTTCATTTATAGCTTTATTTAACCAATATTTAGCTCGGTTATAGTTTTTTAAATTTTTATAGGAACGCGCAATAAAACGCATTGAAGCTGCTCGCTCATCTTTCCAAAGGGCTGTTTTTAGTCTCAAATGTTTTTTTAAAGTTTTAATGCATTGTGGCCATTTTTGATAATACATATATTCCCGTCCTAAATAGTGCATATTACGGTCATCTTGAGGACTTTCTTTTACAGATAATTCTAGAAGGGGAAGATAACTCTTTCTTGATTTTGTTACATCAGGATAGTGATTTAAAGTTATAGTGTCAATTGTAATAGTTTTTTCTTCACTTTTTTCATAGGTTAAGACTTCGTGAACAGGATGTGTCCAATGATAGTTCTTTCGGGTGTGTATTTTTTCAATATAAAAATTAACAATAGGCTTATTATCTTTAAGGAGCCAGTTATAGTTATATTTAGCTCTTGTAGTATTTTGTTGCCACCAGTTTTCGAGTTCGCTGCGCCAACCTTTTTGAAAAACTTCATCTAGGTCAGTGCAAACACAAATGTCCGTATCTAAAGGGACTAGTTTTAAAGATTCATTTCTTGCTTGGTCAAAACGCCAGGGGGAGATTATTTTGGTTTGTACATTAACATTTAGCTCTTGTAATTTTTCTACAGTATTATCAGTAGAACCTGTATCAAGTACATAAATGGCATCTGCTTCTTTCATAGAATTAACCCAGCGCTTTACAAATTTTTCTTCATTTTTGGATATGGCATAAACACAAATTTTCATTTTAATTATACATTCCTTTCTTTAGTTTTACATAGTCATAAAAGTAATTATTTTATGACTATTACCTTTACTTTAATATATGATACTTGTCACTTTTATTTAATAAAAAGGTTGTTTTTATTTTTCGGGATGTGCTATTATATTTATATAATAAGGAGGGATTTGTTTTGCGTGCTGTTGCGATAAAAGATGTTAAAAAATTTGAAATTAAGGAAATAGAAGAACCAGTTTCTGTAGATGGTAAGGTGGTTGTAAAGGTAGCAAAAACAGGAATATGTGGTTCGGATATACATTACTGGGTAGCTGGTGAGCCAGTTGGTTTAGTGATGGGTCACGAATTTTGTGGAACTGTTTTGAACCCGGGAAGTAGGGATGATTTAAATATTGGTGATAGAGTTACGGCTTTACCTATTTCACCTTGTGGACATTGTCACGCTTGTTTGACAGGTAATCCACAGTATTGTAGAGAGACTTGGAATGAGGCAGTTGGTCTTTCTTTGAATAATCCGGGAGGCTTAACGGAGAAAATTAGTGTTAGACCAGATATGATTATAAAGGTACCAGACAATATTACGGATGATGAAGTGGCAATGGTTGAGCCAACTGCTGTTGGGTTACACGCCGTTCATTTAGCTGATATTAAAATTGGTGATAGAGTTTTAGTTGTTGGTGGTGGAATTATTGGTTTAATTAGTGCTATGTTTGCTAAAATGGAAGGTGCCAGTAGTGTTGTTGTTTCGGAGACAAATGAGGCTAGGGGACAAAAGTCTGTTGATTTAGGTGTTGCGGATAAGTGGTATGATGCTAAAGATACAAAGATGGTGCCTAATTTGTTAGAGGAAACAGAGGGAGGTTTTGATATTGTTATTGAATGTTGTGGAAACTCACCTGCTGTTTCTCAAGCTTTGTCTCTTGTTCGTCCTGGTGGTAAGGTAGTACTAGTTGGCGTTTCTTTAGGAACGGTTACTATTCCTACGGTTATGGCAGTTATGGGTGAATTGACTTTACAGGGCGCAATTGGTTATACTAAGGATGAATTTCAAACTTGTATAGATTTAATGGCCACTAAAAGAATTAATGTTTTAAAATTTGTTGATGATATAGTTTCTTTCGAAGGAGTACAAAATGCTTATGAGAGATTAACATCAGGAAAAGATAGCGCTATTAAAATATTGGTGGACCCAAACAAGTAAAAATTGTTAGGAAGTGTTAGGGCATTTTCTAACACTTTTTCTTTGACATTTTTTTTGCTACCAAGAGAAAAATTTAGTTGACAAATTGTTCATAAGATTAGTATCATATAACTTGAGTTTGACAGTGAAAACGTGCAAAACCTTATCTACAAAGGAAATGCACGTTTTTTGTTTGTTGAGTTTTGTAG